>JAYSYI010000681.1:0-25338 GCA_043727665.1 Limnoglobus sp.
AAAACTGATCGAACGCTCGCCGTTACTAGCGTGCAAAATTGGGGCGATTCTCGATTCCGAACGATTGCAACAACGGCTGAGTGATGCATCTGTGATTGCAGGCCGCATGGCACACGATTTCGACAACATCCTCACGGGCATCATCGGGTTTTCGGATCTGACGATGCCACTGCTGACACCGGAATCGCAGTCAGCGAAGTTCGTCAACGAAATCTCGAAAGTCGGACATCGCGGCATCGTGTTTACGCAGCAGTTGCACCAGTTTAGCCGTAGTGGACAGGCGAAGCCACATCCTGGCAATGTGGTGGGCGCTGTTGCCAAAGAAGAAATTCGGCAGCGACCGAGCATGATCGCGAGTATACAATTCGCCGTGCAGTTTCCAACGAATTTGCCTGCGGTGGCAATGGAAGCGGGTCCGTTACAGGCACTCGTTGGCCACCTTATCGAGAACGCTGTTGAATCCTCGGCAACGGCACACACCGTAACCGTAACGGGGCGACCCGTCGAGTTGAATGCGACGGATGCCAGAACATTCCTCGGTCGGGTCACTCCTGGCAGCTATGTCGAGATTACCGTCCGCGATTCGGGTATTGGCATCAAGCCTGAAGTGCTGGCGAAGCTGTTCGTCGAGCCGTTCGTAACGACCAAAGTGCGTCACCGTGGCCTCGGTTTGGCCATCGTTTATCGCACGCTGATTGCACACCGTGGGGGTATCCGGATCGACGTGGCCACCCCCGGACCTGGAACGATTGCCCGCGTCGTGATTCCTATTGCCGCAGCACGATCCGTGATCGTGCCCGCAGCGACTCTTGCTTCGACTACTTAACGGAAGGTTCAACCATGACGTCCATCGACATTGATGACCGTTTGCGGCAGACGCCGCGACCGGTCCGGGCACCCGCCCCGATCAGCGAGTTGCAGAGCAGCGGCGAAATTCGCCTGCTGATTTTGGACGACGACCCCGCCACCTGCGCGGTCATTCAAGCCGCACTCGCGAATCGCGACTTTCAGATCGACGTCGTCTCCGATCCCTCGGCCGTCGAAGCCGTGCTGAGCCGCAAAAATCACTATCACCTGATCATTATGGATTACGTGATTCCTGGCCTCGAACCCGATCAAGTCTTCGGCTGGGTCCGCGACAACCAATCCGACGCAAACATCGTCGTCGTGACCGGTTATCCATCGGTCGATAGTGCGCTCAACTGCTTGCGAGCACGCACCTATGACTATGTGACGAAACCGTTCCAAGTCGATCAGCTGCGTGAAATCGTCATTCGCTGCCTGGAGAGCAAAGGCCTCCTGCGCATGACTGAAGAAGCGCTCCGCGAATCGCTCGGCTCCGCGATCCGCGAACGCCGCAAGGGTCTCGGTTACACGCTGTCGAACATGTCCGAGCGAACCGGCGTGTCGCTCGGATATCTATCCCAGATCGAACTCGGCAAGAACTCAGCCTCGATCGAGACGCTCTACCGAATCTGCCTGGCGCTCGGCATTAAGATGTCCGAGTTGTTCACCGCCGTGCAACGACACTAGTCGAACGCTGTGCGGTTGACGCTGTAGCGATGGCCTCTATATGGGCCACCACTACGGCGTTTTTTTTGCTGAAATCCGCTTCGAAGGTTCGAATATGTACGTTGTCTTACCTTCAAATCGCTTACATAATATCCGATACCTGCTAAATCTACACAATTCGATACACCTGTAAAAACTGTATTCCCGGTCTGTTATTGAATTCTACGTGAAAGTATCGTAACGAATCATTCGTTGCGATTTCGATGTCTCCTTCGTCGAGGTATGGATCAGAATGCCCGCGACCGAGAAACAAGAGCCTGGCAACTCTCGCACAACTCGCACGCACGAAATGATTGCAGCCGGGGCCAATGATTGCTGTATCGCCTTGCGTAGTGACTAACGAAACCGCATCGCCAGTTGCAGACAATCGAAAAGACGCTAGAGAATTGACACACAACAGCATTTCATTGACAGCATCCGATATATCGTATTGCGAGCGTGATGCATATGTTCGGACGATACAAGAAATTGCTGTGGATAGATTATCCATTTGTGCACTCACACTGGCTTGATAGCGGCCACGAAAATTGCCAAGAAACGAAACCAGCGAATCCAGTTGAAATCAATCCAAAAGACCATCGAAAATTTGGTTCCGGCGCAGATCTTAACCGTCGAAATCGGACGTAAGTCGTTGCTGGGTTAGGTTGGTTCCGAAATTCGGGAATGAGTCCACGATTGAGGGGTGGGTAGCGGCTGGAGTCAATCTGGCGATGTTGCATAAGACGAACTACATGCGGTTCCCGCCGCAGCAATGGCCTATATATGGGCAACCGCTACGGCGATTTACTTTACTTCACCACCAGCACTGGCGGGCCGAGGACGTCCATTTTCGGCGTGACGCCTAAACCGGGTGCCGTCGATGCGGCCATGCGGCCGTGTTTTCGTTGTGGAGCGCCGTCGGCGAAATCGACGGTGACGTAGCTGTTGAAGTCGGTGGATGTGAACAGGAATTCCGTCGGGCAGCTATGCGCGAGGTGCGAAATCGCGGCCGTGACGATGTCGCCACCCCAACTATCTTCGAGCGTCATCACCACGCCGAGGCTCGCGCACAAATCGCGTGCCTGCACCGCTTTCGTCAGCCCGCCGAACTTGCTGATTTTGATGTTCACCACGTCCATCGCGCGATCCGCATGGCCGCGAAGCAGCGGTTCGATGCCGTTAATCACTTCGTCGAGAACGAACGGATGATCGGTGTGACGGCGAACCGTCAGGCACTCTTCGTACGTCAAACAGGGCTGTTCGATGTACACATCGATATCGCGCACCGCACGCACCACCCGCAGTGCATCGTGCATTCGCCAACCGGTGTTGGCATCGGCAACGAGCCGATCTCCCGGTGTCAGTTGCGCGGCAACGGCGCGAATCCGCTCGATATCGACATCCGCTTCGCCGCCCACTTTCAATTGAAAGCGGCGATAGCCTTCGGCCCGATACTGCGAAACCTTCGCCGCCATCGCTTCGGGCGACTCTTGCGAAATCGCACGGTACAAAACGAAATCTTCGCCGTAACGACCCCCGAGCAACGTGCAGACCGGCTGCCCCGTCGCCTTCCCGAGAATGTCCCAACATGCGATGTCGATCCCGGACTTGACGTATTCGTGTCCCTTGAGAGCCGCATCCATCCGGCGGTTCAACTTGCCGAGTTCGCGCGGATCGTACCCGAGTAAATGCGGCCCCAACTCGGCAATGCCCGCCCGCACGCCATTCGCATACGCCGGCAGGTAAAACGGCCCGAGCGGGCAGACTTCGCCCCAACCGGTGATCCCGTCATCGGTATCGACGCGAACGATGGTACTATCGAACAGATCGATCGATTTCCCACCGGACCATTTGTAGTCGCCCTCGCGAAGAGGCAACATCACTTTGTACGCACTGATCGATGTGATCTTCATCCTCGACGATACTCCGACGTGTTGAATGGCCATTCTGAATAAAGCCAGGATACTGATCCGAAGCGATTCCACAAAAACGCAGGAGACCCACTATGTTCGGCTCACGAGTGAAAGTTATTTTGGCGATACTCGCGACATCAGGCAACGCTTGATCGCAGCGGACACCCGGGAACCCAAAACCATGATGCGCGCACTGTACGCAGAACCGTATTTCACGTTTCGTTTCGCCGAGGAACGCTGGATTGACCGCGTTCACCTCACCGATGTACCAGCGGGCAAAATCGCCCGTGCGTACCGTTTGGAAGTCTGTATCGCGTCTGGCGTGACCGACGAACACGGCTGGGTGGCGTTCTCGCAAACGGTTCACGTGTGTGCTGGTGATGGATTCATTGTGGTCGTGGAATGAGAGGAGAATCGTTTGTTACCGTTTGAAATCGTGCTGTTACTGTTAGCCTTTTGCGTTGGGCTGGGGATGCTTGCCCGCTACTGCCGGATGCCCTACCCGATCTTGTTGGTCGTCGGTGGGCTGATTCTCAGCGTGCAACCGTGGGCACCACGGTTCGAACTCGATCCGGACATCGTGCTGTTATTGTTCCTGCCGCCACTGCTGTATGCAGGTGCGTTTAATACTTCCTAGAAAGCCTTTCGCTCGAATATCCGTGCGATCTCGCTGTTGGCCGTTGGCCTCGTGTTGTTTACGACCACCGTCGTGGCGATTGTCGCGCACGAATACGTTGGCCTGCCGTGGGCGGTCGCGTTCATCCTCGGTGCGATCGTTTCCCCGCCCGATGCCGTCGCGGCGATAGCGATCACGCAGAATGTCAAATTGCCGAAGATCGTGACGACGATTCTCGAAGGCGAAAGCCTCGTCAACGACGCCACCGCACTCGTGGCCTATCGCATGGCGGTGGCGAGCGTCATCGGTGGCGCGTTCTCGCTGAGCGATGCCATTGGAAAGTTCGCAATCGTTAGTGTTGGTGGAATCGCGATGGGTCTGGCTGGCGGCTGGCTGATCCTTCGCGTTCATCGTTGGATCGACGAGCGGAACCTCGCGGACGCGAAACTGACGATTGCGATCACGCTATTGACGCCGTTCGCGGTTTATTTTCCAGCCGAGCATTTGCACGTTTCCGGCGTGCTTGCCGTGGTGACGGCCGGGTTGTGGGTGGGGCACCGCAGCGAAACGTTCTTCCGCGTCGATTGGCATTACGAAGCCCGCGCCGTGTGGGAAATGGTCGAGTTTCTGCTGAATAGCATGATTTTCATTCTGATCGGGTTCCAGTTGCCGTACGTGCTCGAACATTTGGGCGATCAATACACGCTGGTACAACTCGTGAGCTATGCCACCGTCGTTTCGCTGGTCGTGATCGTGACGCGGTTGGTTTGGGTATTCCCCGGTGCGTATGTTCCGCGCTGGCTCGACCGCGTTCTGCTCGGTTGTCGCGACCCGTATCCGCCGTGGCAATCGGTTGCTGTCGTCGGCTGGACGGGAATGCGTGGCGTCGTTTCACTGGCCGCCGCCATGGCATTGCCATTGGAGATCTCGAAAGGTGTCAAGTTCCCTGGCCGCGACATCGTGCAATTCCTGACGTTCTGGGTGATCTTCGCCACGCTCGTCGGGCAAGGACTGACGCTACCGGCACTCGTTCGCTGGTTGCGCGTCGACCGGCAACCCGGTGCGGTAGAGACTGAAAAACCAGAAGAAAACGAATCGTGTTGAAATGGCGTTCTATAAGATGAATGGAAACGCCCGAATCCTCCTTCGATTGATACCGATGGAAATCCCTGCCAAAAAGTTTGTGCGACTGCTTTCCCTCGACAGCACCACGGAGTTACGTGCGGCCACGGTACTCGTCGTTGCCGAACTGGGAATCCGCGATGCAGAGATTGCCATCGCATTGCAAGAACGGCTCACGGACAAGAACGGCGAAGTACGGCAACACGCGATTCGTGCGGTCGGGATACTGAAAGTCGAGAAGGCACTCCCGGCATTATTGGAGAAGATCGCCCACGGTGGAAATGAAGCCTCAATGGCCGCAGAAGCGTGTGCGAAACTTGGCGCGAAGGGTATCAAGGGGCTGCAAGAGCTACTTCACAAAGTGGTGCCAGGGGTGCGAAAGTACATCACGGCCGCACTTACTTCGTGTGGCTCCGACTCAGTGGCGGTATCGGTATTGCTCGATAAAGACCCACAGATTGCGGCATCGGCTGCCACCGCGATCATCGCGCGAATCCCAGACCTTTCGCCGGTAGAAAAGACCGCACTCGCAACCGAGTTGGTGACGATCTCCCAAGACAAAAAGCACCCGTTGCTCGCACAATCGGAAGGGCAAGTCGTACGAATCCTCGTCGCACTGAACGACCCAGTAGCAACGGATGTCTTATGGAACCGCACGGTGCCGCCGCACCCGCATGACGTGCGTGCGATGGCGTTGCAAGCCGTCGGCGGTTGGACGACGTCGCCGACGAAAGAGCAGTGGAAACGCTTGTTTCTGTGTGCATCCGAGAGCGATTTCCAAGTGGCGGCCCCGGCGATGATGATCCTCAACCGATTGCCGGTGAACGACAAATTATTGCCCGATTACGTCGCGTTGTTCCACGCCCCCGACATTGCCGCACGACGGCTCGCGATAGACAAAATCGGCGACCGCGATACCTCTGAGGTGGCCGACGGAATGATGTTGCAACTTCAACACGCGGATCGGGGCGTTCGCGATACCGCACTGACCCGGTTGCAGAAACTGAAGTTCGGTCGCAAGTCTTTGGTGGCGGCTTTGATTGCGGCACCGAACCACGAAATCGCTTGGCCGCTTGCCCGCACCGCATCGACTTTCGCGAAGGATCTCACACCCGCGAACTGGACCGAACTCTTCGATGAACTGTGCATTTACCTAGAAAAAAACGATCACCGCACCGAGCCATTTTTGTTTTTGCTTCGCGAGTGGGATCACACGAAACTGCAAGATGGACTCGTCGAGAAAGCAGTGACGTTGCGGAAGAAAAAGAAGTACGAGGCCGCGCTGGTGTATCTGAAAGCGGTGGCGAAAGATCCATCGATCGGCTTTGCGGTCCGGCTGGAGTTGGCGATGTGCGGGCTGAAAGTCTCGAAGAAAGAACTTGCGGCCCGCTACCTCGAGTCCGACCCGTGCCTTCGCAACTTCGACACGCTGCACCAGAACGATGCGGTGCTGTTGCTGAGCGAAATCGAAAAAGCGAAACACCTCGAACCCGAAGACCTGCTGTACCTGGGTTTCCACTTCGTCGAACAAATGGGCCGCACGAAGCAGTTTGGTACGGATGTGTTGAAGCTACTCGCGAAGCGTGACCCGAAAAGCGAAGCGGGCAAGTCGGCGAAGAACAAGCTGAAATCCGTCGGCGCGTGAGGTCGAATGAATTCGCGAGAACTGATGCTGAAAATGTAGCATTTTCGTTCGCGAGAATTTATAATCATATCTCAGGTCGGCCGACAAAAAGCAACCCGCTACCAAGGAAGCGTTCAACATCTCGAAAGAAATGAAAGAAACGCTCACCCTGGACGGCATCGACGACGATAGAACGCAGGACTACAGCAAACGCTGCCTGATCGCACGCAGGCTCATCGAACGCGGGGTAAGCTATGTGCAACTCTGGAACACCGGACAAAATTGGGACCGCCACTCGGACATCCTGCAAGCTCTGCCGGATCGTTGCCGGGAAGTCGACAAACCATCGGCAGCATTAGTGACCGATTTAAAGCGACGGGGTTTGCTCGATTCGACCGTCGTACACTGGGGCGGCGAAATGGGCCGGCTGCCCGTCGTGCAACACGTGCCCGGCACACCGCTGGATAAAGTCGGACGCGACCACAACACCTACGGCTTCAGTATGTGGGTGGCCGACGGGGGCTTCATAGGCGGCACAGCGTACGGCGAAACCGACGAGTTCAGCCACAAAGCCGTCAAAGACATCGTCACGCACCAAGACTGGCTGACGACGTTACTGCACCAGTTCGGCATCGACGAAGAAAAACTCATCTTCAAGAAAGGCACACGGGAATTGACGCTTCTCGACGGCGCAAAAGGCCGATTAGTGAAAGGGATACTGGCGTAATTTATCGAGTGTCGTAACTACCCAAACGAAATCACCGGTCATGCCAATCTTGTTCAATTGCGGTTGCGGTCGATCGCTGCGAGTGGGGGATGAACATGCCGGGACGCACGTTCGCTGCCCGGCATGTGGCAACCCGACCACCGTGCCACAACTTGAAGGCGATGGCTTCGAAGTTATGAACGAGGAGCCACCGAAGTTAGTTCGTGTCGCGGTGGTGAAACCAGTTGTTGCCAGGACGGTCGTAAAGCCGGTACCGGTTGCTCAGGTTGCTCCCGTCGCGCCCCTCGAACCCGATTTTGAAGTCGTTGAGGATGAAGTAGAATACGTTCCGCCGAAACGAAAGAATCCTTTCAACAAATCGGCATCCGAATCGGAACGATTCGAACGCCCTCAGAAACGCAAAAAACGCCGGAAAGCCGACGATGGAAAAGCCAGTGGAAGCGTGCGAATCATTGTGGTGCTAGTCGGTATTGGCCTCGTGTTCGGTGGAATACGACTCGGTTATTACTTTTGGGACAGCGATATCACATCCGTCGGCAGGGGAATGGTATTTAGCCTATCCATAATCATATCCGGTTTTAGCTGTGTCTATGGCGGATTAGCGAACGACTTCCGCAACGATTCGGATTGTTGACGATGCAAAAACAAATGGACAATCGCACGATTCCGCGTGAACCGATCAGCGCTCATGGTGTCTCATCTGCCATGTCAACATTCGTACAAATCGATGGCTCGCAGGGTGAAGGGGGCGGGCAGATTCTTCGCTCGGCACTCGCGCTCTCGATTCTTACCGCGCGGCCATTCAAGCTGATCCAGATCCGGGCGAAGCGCTCGAATCCCGGCCTCGCGCCGCAACATCTCGCATCGGTACGTGCCGCGGGCAATATCTGCGGTGGCAAGCTCACCGGTGCCAGTATCGGCTCGAGCGTGCTGCTGTTCGAACCCGGCGAACTGAAATCGGGCAACTACACCATCGACATTGGCACGGCGGGCGCGACGGGCCTGGTGTTGCATACGATCTATTTACCACTGGCAGTAAAGGGCGAAACGGCTAGCCAGATTACTATTCGCGGTGGCACGCACGTGTCGCATAGCCCGTGCTACCACTTCCTCGAACAGACGTGGGCGACGCACCTGAACCGCATCGGTTTCGATTTGAAACTGACAATGGAGCGACCCGGTTTCTATCCGCGTGGCGGTGGCGAAATTCATATCGCAATCGCACCAACCCCGACAATACGCGGGTACCACGCCACAACGGCCACGGCACTTTCGAAAGCCACTGCGTTTGCGGCGGTGTGCAATCTCCCGGAGAAAATCGCGAAGGAAATGTCGCGCCGTATCAATCACAAACTGAACGCGGCCGGCATCCGTTGCGAGGCCACAATCGATTCGTGGGACGAACAAAATCGTGCCTCGCCGGCGGCGCTGTGCGGGGTGTCGTTCCCGGATCTGCCCGTGTCGCCGTTCTTTCTGGGCCTCGGCGAACGCAGTAAACCCGCCGCAGCCGTAGCCGACGAAGCGACCGAGCAAGCGATCGCGTTCCGTGACAGCGGGTGCCCGATCGATGCGTACTCTGCCGATCAGATCGTGTTACCGTTGGCTTTCGCAAAAGGCGCTTCCGAGTTTCGCGTCTCGGAAATTACGCCGCATTTGCTGACGAACATCGAGACGATCCGCATGTTTGTTGATCGCGAAATGACCTGCGAAGGGAAAGTCGGCACGCCGGGTATCGTCCGCATTACCGATGGACAACTATAATCTCCGTATGCCACAAGACATCCGAATGCGGGTCGCGCAGATCGTTCCTTTCACCGAGGCGGAGGGGCCGGGGAAGCGGTTCGCCATCTGGTTCCAAGGCTGCCCGTTACGCTGCCCGGGCTGTTGCAATCCGGAGTTCCTTTCTTTCCGTGGCGGCGAAGACAAATCACTAAGCGATGTCGTTGAAGCCATGATGTCGCAAGACGGTATCGAAGGCATCACGCTTCTGGGCGGCGAGCCGTTTGCGCACGCCCAGGCGGCGACCGCACTCGCGCGATCGGCGAAGCAACACGGGCTGAGCGTGATGGCATTTAGCGGCTACCTCCTCGAAGATTTGCAACAGAAGCCGGACGCAACTGCACTCCTTTCGCAGATCGACATTCTCGTCGATGGCCCGTACGAGCGCGACTTTCCCGATACCAAACGTCGCTGGATCGGCTCGACGAACCAGCGAATTCACTTCCTGACGGATCGCTACCGTGCCGACGACCCGTGCTGGAATCGCTCGAACACGATGGAAATTCGCGTCGATTCGGAGAGCATCCGCATCAACGGCTTCCCGGCGTTGCAGGCGATCGGATTGTGGAAGGGCTGGAAGCGGCCGACGCCCGCGGAAGGGCCGAAGCGATGATGGCCACACGCGAAGTGACACGCTTCGAGTTCGACTTATTGCGAATCTTGCGGGCGCTCCTCGGGGTGATTCCGATCGATCAAGTGCGCTCACTCATTTTGAATAAACGCACGCCACCGGCCTGCCTGAATCCGAACGCGATTGCGTTGGTGAAAGACTCGCTGAGCAAGGGTCTGATCCTACATCTCGTTCGTGCGGGTGGCTGGCGCGACGAATCGTTTTTGCACAAAGACACGCCGACAAATGGCCGCGTCTGGAACCGTGTGCCACTTGCGGAACGTACCCTGACATTTAGCCGAAAACCGCTCGATTTCCTGCTGTGGCTGACCGCCGAACACCCAACGCAAACGAAGGTCGAATGGCATCGCGCATCCATTGAATCGACGGCGGGCGACGATCTCTTCTTCCACATCGCGTACGATGCCCTGCGCGATGACCCGGAGTTTTTTGACTCGTTTCGTTCGAAGTCGCCGTTTCTGAATAATCCGTTTTCGTGGCTGATGAACGCGAGCGATTTCGCCACCGTCGACGACCCCGTGCCACCGTCGTTTGCCCCACTGATGACCGGCACGCGGGCGATGATGCTCGAATGCCTACAAGCCCCGCTAACGAAACGCTGGCTGCGAAGCGAAACTGCGAAATGCGAGATCGCCGACTGGAACATCATGCGTCGGCATGGCATAGCTGAGGCCGCCATCCTCACGCAGTTTCTGAAGGCCGCCGAGGCCGCGAACCGCCTCGACCTTGCGATCTTCCCGTTGCGGGTACTGTCGAAATTGTTTGCGGGGCGGACATTGGAACCATCGTTCTGGATCGGCGGGTTGATGGCCGAAGCACCGATGCGACTGGCGGAACGGATCGCGATTCAGCGTTCGGCACTGTCGCTCGTTCAACAGGCGGACACCTTCGCACGTTGGCATCAACAGGCACGTACCGTCGGTTACTTCGACGAAGGCTACGCGGCGAGCCAATTCTGGAAGGAAGCCTACGAGGCTCTGGACGGCAGGGCTACAATAACACACGCTCGCCAAACGTTGGCCGCACTCAATCCGTTGCGGGTCACTGCGGGCGGCGGCGAGACTTTCCCTTGAGCTATCTGGAGCGAGCATGAGCCGCGCTTACCGTATCAGTATCAAAGACTCAGTGGCCCGAGATATCCGCGCCGGCGACGAGATTTGCACGCAACTCGAACTCCTCGGCATCCTCTCGCCGGAAGCGATGGGGCAACTGCTGCGTGCCGAGTTGGGACAACGCGGATTCGAAGAAACTGACGACGGCAAACTCGTTCGGCAGCAGGGCGATTTGACGGTAACCGTCGACCCGTGTAACGGCGAAGTCTCGGTGAAAACCGTCGCCGAGAAAAGCGTCGTTGTCGAAGGCGAACGCGAAGCGAATGTCTGGGACGATGTCGGTCCGTTGCGAAAAACAGTCGAAGATCAGGCACGCGAACTCATCGCGAAAGAGTTGGAAAAGAAGATTCAAAAAGAGAACGACAAGCTGCAAGAGAAAGCCACCGCCTCGCTCGAAAAGCACCTGGACGAATTGCAACCGGAACTTGCGCAAATCGTCAATAAAGTAACGCGGGAAGCATTGAAGCAAAAAGCGGCCACGCTCGGCACGATCACGGAGATCGCCGAAGATGAAAAATCCGGTTCGATGACAATTAAAATCGAAGTTTAAGTAGCACGCACAGAAACACGAGCCGCCGCGAATGAGCCTGACGATTTCCGAGAAAGAACTCCCGACCAGCCTCACCGTCGAACAAGCGGTGGAGTCGGCTTACACGCACGAACTCGCAGAAGTCGCGAGCTACATCGTTCGCGGTTTGCCGTGCCTGATCGAGTGCGATAAGGAGTTGTCGCCGTACCTGTTCGTGAACCTGCGGAACCGCCTGCGGGATCGCAATTTGCGTTGCGTGTACCTCGATGGCCGACCGCGCGAAGCCGAGGCTACACCCGGTGGCGCGCCGCCGATGGGACTCATCGGTACGATGATCGGCCAGCTACGCGAAGCTGTTCGCGGTGCGGTCGAAAAGCGCGTCGTCGTGCTGCCACACCTCGATTTGTTAACGACGAGCCAGGGCGAACTGACGAGCGAAGCCCGCGAAGTAATCCCTCTACTTTACGAGAATCCCGAACTCGTTTGGCTCGGTTTCAAAGACCCATCGTTCCCGCTGCCGAAGGTCATCGAGAACCTTTTCCCGCATCGCACGAGTATCCTCGGCATCGGCCGGTTACGCTTGCAGCATCTCGTCACGCAAAAAGAATCGCGTAAGTTCGGGACGACGTTCAACCCGTGGCAACTTTACAAATATGTGTCCGGTGCGAATGCGGTGCGTTTGCGGAAACTACTGACGACTCTCGAAGGTGAAGACTACCCCGCGAACCCGAAGGAAGCCCAACGGCACCTGCGATTGGGTACGCTGAACGGGGCGATGGAGATACCGAACATCGACCTCGATAGCGAGATCGGCGGGTATACGAAGGTCAAGAAACGCCTTCGCCAAGAAGTCCTCGACGTGTTGCAAAAGCGCGACACCGCATCGACGCCCGAAGATGTCGCGCGGCTCGAAGAACTGATCCCACGCGGCATGATCTTCTGGGGGCCACCCGGTACCGGCAAGACATTTTTCGCGAAGGCGATTGCCACCGCAATCGGTGCCGCGATTCAGATCGTTTCCGGCCCGGAACTCAAATCGAAGTGGGTCGGCGAGAGCGAAGAGAACCTTCGGCAGATTTTCCACAAAGCGCGGCAGTCCGCCCCGTCGATTATCGTTTTCGACGAACTCGACTCGTTCGCCACCGCACGCGGAACCTACAGCGGTAGCGGCGTCGAACACTCGATGGTCAATCAGTTGCTCACCGAAATGGACGGCTTTCGCAAGGAAGAACTCGTCTTCGTGGTCGGCACAACGAACTTCGTCGAAGCGATCGACCCTGCCCTGCTCCGCCCCGGACGGTTCGAGTTTCACTTGCACATTCCGTATCCGGAGCCGGACGATCGCCGCGATATTTTGCAGATTTACAACAAGAAAATGCGACTGGAGATGACCGACGACGCGATGGAATACGCGGTCAAACGCACGGGCGATTTCGTCGTCGGCGCGGCAGGTGGCACGAGATACAGCGGCGACCACCTGAACGCGCTTTGCCGTTCCGTCGCCCGCATTCGGCTTCGCGAAAACGAAGCCGGCGAGACGACGATTCCGCTCGTTGAACGAGCCATGACCGAGTGGATCGAACGTCCGAAACTGACGAAAGCCGAGGAAAACGTACTTGCCACGCACGAAGCGGGTCATGCGGTTGTGGCGATGTTTTGCGATCACGCCCCGCCGGTAGAACGCATCACCATTGCGTCTGAAATGAACTGGGCGTTCGGTTACGTTCGCTATGCGGACCCGGCACATAAGTACATTCAAACGGTGAATATGTACCTCGACCTCATCTGCGTGGCACTCGGTGCGCGGGAGGCCGAACGGCTGTTGCTCAACGATCTCTCGCTCGGCGCAACCGGCGATTTGAACTCGGCCACAAGCATTGCACGCGATCTCGTCGAGTCGCATGGCCTTGCGGGTGGCAAACTCGGGCAGGTGCAGTTTCTCGACATGCAGACCGGCCGACGCCGACAAGACCTCGCCGCCGAAACACTTGCAGCAATCGATTCCCGCATCGCGGAGATCCTCGAAGAACAACGAGTACGAGCCGAAACCATTGTCCGCGAGCAGAAGGCGTTAATCGAACTGTTGCGCGACATGCTCATCGAAAAAAAGACCATCGACAGCAAAACGCTCGGCCAGCTCATTCCGCGAACATCGGGCGTCGCGTTACTTCGGGAGAGCGCATGGCACAACTAACCATCGTGTTGCGGCGCGACCCGCAATCGGGCAAACAGAACATCATCGTTAAGCTCGATTCGGACGCCGATTCGTTGCCGATCGAGCACGAACAGCTTCACCGTACGCTCGTAGAAAAGCTCGTGGGTAAGGGCATTCCGGCCGAAGATCTGGGTGAAATCGTCATCGAGCGAGTACCGGTTTCCCAGCCGGTACCCGTGGTGGCCGAGCCGACCGAACCGGAACGTACGAAGTCCGCACAAGGGCGATGATCGCACATGATCCTTCAGTTTCCCAACGAACAAACGCTACGATTGGCGATGACCTCGGGCATCCTTTCCACAGACAATCTTCTGGCACCGACCGCCTACCATGTGGCTGCTAACGGCCAGTATTTTCTAAATTACAGCGGAAAACTGCTCAAGAAACTTCGCGACGAACTGAGCCGATTGAACGTAGTCACGTCGAAACCGCATCCGACTGACAGTGCGATGACACCCGCCGCCAACTGGCTTGCGGTCCTTCCACTGTCGCGGAACGTTGGCCCATTACAAATGGCGGCCCAGACGCCGGTGCTGTTCCAGATGCCATCGGCGACGTTGCCAATAATCGCGGCAGAAATGATGCGACTCGGCAACGACCGTCAAGGTTTTCGCTGGATCGACGATGCCGACAACTCCGCATTACTCCGCGTCGTCGGGCCGCCATACTACACGTTGTTGCGAGCGATTGATGCGGACAAATCGAACCCCATCCGGGCATATGTCGAACAGGCCCCGCGTGTCTGGGTCGAACTCGGCTACCATCATCCGTTCGTCGACTCGATCCGCGTCGCCGACGATCAGACGCTTTTGATTTGCGCGACGCAACGTTGGATATTCCTTGCAAACGAGCCATTTCAGGATGTTTACGAGTTCGCACAGTTTACATTGCCTCACACACCGAACGACTTTCAGAATGTGAATCGCACTGCGGAAATCACGGTGCCGCTTCGGCTCGTTCCCGGCGAAGCGGCTGATGTGGCAGACTTTTGGGTGATCGCAAATGATGGTGTTCGCCAACTCGATTCGTTCATTCGCGGAGCCGACGAACGGTTACTCGAACAACTATTATTTGCAGTAGCGACCGGGCCGGACGATCGCGAAATTGTCGTTCTGAAAACGCGACCGTCGCGGAAATCACCACCGATTTTAACGTTGAACGACACGACCGCATACAAGCCGTACTCGCGGCTACCGAATTTATACCACCCCGTTAAGTTGCGGTTACACCCGACGATTCGCCGCGATGTGGTGGCGAAACTACTGGCCGAAGATCGCGAAAAAATCGTCTGGCTCAGCCCCGAAAGCAATGGCACGTTTACGCCAGAATCGTTACCGGAGCAGGCGTTTCGGTCACTCCACGAATGGGTCGAGTACATCATCGACCGCAACCGTACGCCGCTTGCCGAGTGGATCGACGCCAGCGTGTTTGAGTTCGATTCGTTTGCGTGCAACGAAACCACGACCGCAAAGAAAGGCCCACCAGACAAGCCGGGCCGCAACAAGCTACCGGAAGTGAACGCGAGCGAAGTTGCGGCCCGTGCCAATCGCACAAAAGCCACAACGAAGTCACCCGCGAACGAAATTCCGTTTGTGGAATCGCCAAAAATCGAAGCAGTCATCGTCAAACCACCGAGCGAATGGAAGCTCCGCTGCGATGAACTGGAAAATGCGTTTCTCGAAAATACTGGCCGTCTCGACGACCCCGATCGCACCGCGTTGTGGCCCCAGTTGGCGGTGGCGAATGCAGGCATCGGCGAAGGGCGACGCAGCGAAGCCGCAATCTGTTGGCTGAACGCCATGTGGAACGAAACCGCGCCACCGACAGAATGGTTTACGCAATGGGTGGCATCGGAATGCCAGGAAAATAAGACGCAAACGTTAGAGAATCGCCTCGATGCTTGTCTGCGAAACGAGCAGCCGACGCCTACGGACATGCGGCAATTTTCCGCGATTGCTATTCGTGCGGCAGCCGATGCGCCTGTTGCCGAGTGGTTCAAGTCGCGCCTCGGTGCGGTTCAGCAATACCTCATCCGCTTCGAAGATCGACTGCCGATTCGTGCCGTGTGGCTGACGGCACTTCGGCTCGCGCGACTGTCTGGTTCGGATGTGCTCGGATTGGCTCGGGTACGCGATCGACTGCTGACGCGGTTGCTCGATCGTGGCCTCAGCCCAGAGCAAGATCTGCCGTCGTTCTTGCGGTATGCGGGCTTGCACGATGCCGAACGAATGCGGGTCGTCCGCGAAAAAGCACAAGACGTATTCACCGCCGCCCGACTCTGGGCGAACCGCAGTCTCTCGCGCGGGCTGCCCAACAGTGAGCCACACCCAACGCTCGCATACATCGACCTCGTGTTCAGTTTCACGTTCGCGAAACTCGGCGACGCCATCACATCACGCCGCCTGATGGAGTCCGCAAAAACCGTCCTCGTTCGCGAGAATCCGACTGAAGCGAAAACGATTAGCAGTACTCTTTTGTTTCGCGCGTTCGCCTACCGTATCGAAGAAGTGATCGCGGGGAAACCGCATGCCGGGATGCTTCCGGAGCCGTTACGCGATGAGATTGAAAACTTGTTGCCGAAGAAACCGATTGGGGAAACGAAGACGCCCAACGAACCACGTGGATTGGCCCATTACGCCATCGCGCGAATGCGTGAGCAGTCGAAAATCCTGGAACCGCAAGAGAAACTCAATGCGCAAACGGAATATTTGAAGCACATCGACGAATTGAAAATCGCACTGGCGGAGTTGCCGAAAATCGCCGACCCAATCGCGATGACGAAGTCGATTCGCCAACTGTATCACGAAGGCGTTCGTGGGAAACCGACGGAAGAATTGCGGTTCTTCGTGTTGCACGATGCACTCCCGCTCGCCGCTCGCGTCGGTCAGGATTTCACCATCGAGCTACTCGAGGAAGTCCCACGCGCGATGAAATATTCGCCGCTGGCCGGCACGACAGTCTCTGCCGATTTCCTGAAAAAACAGGGGCAATTGCTCGAACGGGCAATGTTCTATGCCGCACACTTCGACCGCACGGAGATGATCCACACGCTCGTCGAACACTTCGTACTTTACTTGCGTAAGCTCGAAGACGAACCGCGATACGAACTGGTCAACATCGTCGTCAGCCAGTGTCTACGGAGTTTGAAAAAGGTCGGGCTGCGCGACGATATCGACCGGCTCCTGCGCCGAATTCAGGAAGAAGTCTTACGCGGAAAAACGCTCGCACAACTGAAATCGCTTTACTCCGGTAAGCCGAACATCTGGGTCGATGCACTGCAAACGCTATTAAATTTAGCAGCAGGCTGGTTGAGTTTCGGCATTGCGCAGGAAGCCGATGCCATCCTCGATGCAGGGCGAGCTGAGATTTTGAATCCGTCGTCGGAGTTTAAAACGCACGACTTTTCTAAGCTGTGCGAAACGTACATCGGGGTGCTCGGGCAGTGCCCCGCCGATGTCGGTATGACCCGAATGATCGATCTATTTCAAACGATCAACCCCGCACGAACGACGAATACGTTCACGAGCGGAGCGATCTATTCGCGGCTACACCTGAGTATGATCGAAGCCGTGGCGACAGCAATCGTCAGCGAAGATTCCGCACTCGGACAAGCCGGGAAACGCTGGCTGGATGAAGACGAATATCTCGTTCGGCAACGTATCCATAACGACGTACGAACTTTTGTCGCCAAGAGCGGACTGTAACCACTATGCCAACGATCGACGATCTTTCCCTCAGCGATCTACAGCAAGAAGCCGACGCGATTCGCAAGCGGATCAATCGCTTCCGCCAATCGCTCGGTCGTTTTTTCGTCGACAAGCAGGAGATTATCGACTTGATGGTGGTGGCGGCCATCGCGCAGGAACCGCTGCTGATCGTCGGCCCGCCCGGTACGGCAAAGTCGGACTTAGTGCTGAAATTCAAGGACGCGCTCGGACTCGGCGAAGGCGATTATTTCGAATACATGCTGACGCGGTTTACCGAACCGTCGGAGATCATCGGCGCGATCGACATCAAGGAACTACGCGATGGCCGTTACATCCGCCGCAAAGCAGGCAAGCTGCCGACGGCACAGCTTGTATTCCTCGATGAAATTTTCAAGTCGAACTCGGCGATCCTCAACATCTTGCTGACGATCATTAACGAGAAAAAATTCTACCAGGATGGCGCACCGGAACCGGTGCCGTTGCGGATCTTGTTTGCCGCGACGAACGAAGTTCCCGAACAAGGCGAACTGGCCGCACTGAAAGACCGTTTCGTGCTGAAAATCCAGAGCCAATCGGTGCAAGAAAAGCACTTTCAGGAACTGATCGATTCGGGTTTGGCATCGGAAGCGTACAAGGGGTTGAACCAGAAACCGTGGGTCGAAGGGCACTGCAACCTCGACGATTTGTTGAAAGCGAATCGCTACTTAACGCTGCTGTTTGCACGCAAACAATCGAACGCACGCGGCGAAGACCAAAACGATCGCGACGTGTTTTTCCCGCCGGACGTGTTCCAGCTTTTCCAGCGTCTGGTGAAGACGCTCACCCGCGAAGATCAAATTTTCATCAGCGATCGCAAGCTCGTCAAACTCTACAAGTTGTTTCGCGTCCGTGCCTGGTTACTCTCAGGTGGCACCGTGAGCAAAGACGACCTGAAACTGCTCGCATACCTCGGCGAAAGCCATCAGGAAATCGATCACCTAAGAGTGAAGGTGCCGCAACTTCTGGGCAACGATTAAACGGCGCGTGCCAGAACGTTCCCTTTGTGAATAGGTGTGGGTGCTAATGATCCCACGTCCAAACCAACAAGGAACTCGGAGTGGCAGCGATAGCGAAGCGGAGTGAAAATGAGTGATGACGAACTGTACTTGCCACAGCGGAATCCTGAGTGAGGGTCATTATGGATCTGAGCGACATGCATCGCGTGTTCGAGAGTCAGATTGCGGCTCTCGATCCTGTGACTGATGGACATGCTATCTACGTATTGCAAGTCAATTTGAACGACGCAGTACTCACATACGCTAACCAGCATCCCGAAAGGCTCGATTGGCGAACGTTTCTCCAGGACAAGCTGCGGACAGTTAGCAAATTCACTGGCCATTTGTTAAATACGTTAACCCTATTTCCAGATGAAGGATTGTTCCTGCATGAGGAAGTGTTGAAATTGACGGACAACAGCGACCAATATATTCGCGGATGGGCGATAGAAGTTCTCACGTGTTGGATGCGAGACTGCAACTACTATCCCGACGATCCTAACGTGTGGGTCAGCTATCTACGTAAGAGACTCACCGATGACGGCGCGGATTTCCGGGTCCGAGATGAAATACTGGAATATGCCCAAAGTCTTTTAGATCGGATTGCCGCAAGGCCCATTCCCGTAAGTTGGCACGACATTCCATAATTTTCCGGCCTCGCCTCAAATCTTGATTTCACCGGAAACAGAAGCATGGTTCAAAACCAGGTAAGGTGTGGCAAAAAAGACCACCAAAAAGTGGTTCTGGCGTGATTTCAATCGATCGAAATCGGACGTAAGTCGTTGGTGGGTCAGGTTGGTTCCGAAATTCGGGAATGAGTCCACGGATGGGTGGGTAAGTGGTGGAGTCATTTCAACCGTCTCACCAGCTGATCGGCACTAATTTCGGGCGTGGCACGACGACGCCTTGCACGCCGTTGTGGCGCTTCCAGAGTTCGGCCCCACGGTAGCGTAGGAAGTCGAAGACTTCGGGTTGCGGGTGACCGAGGAGGTAATTGCGGGCGAGGTCTAGCATCTGGCGATCGTAATCGCGTGCCGAGTGCGAATGCATCGCGTATCGGCCGGGATGACGCCGTAGGTCGCCGTTGAATTGCGGGCTGATGTGGTAGAGTTCGTGGAAAATCGTCGTCATCTTTTCTTCGTACGTCTGATCGAGGAAACGCGGCAAACAGAACGTGACCAAGTACAGCATTTCGCGCCCATCGATGTAATATCGCTGCACGCCGAACAGAATCCCACGCAGTCGCCGGGTCAGTGCGCCATCGCGAAACCGCATCGGCGTGACGCGCGCTTGCAAACCGAACTGGCTACGGTTCCGGCTCGGCGTGAAGCTGAAAAGCATTCGCGACGTATCGATGTGGCTGAACGTGGGGCAACGAAATGCGATGTCATTACAGACCGCCCGAAGTGCCCGCGAGAAGTCGAACGCCGTTTGTTCGTACGCCTTCGCTTCGTAAATCGGCCGCAGTGGAAGTGGCGTTTTGTGCGAATCCCAACGGTGCTCGATCGCCCAATTCGTAGGGCGTCGCAGTCGTGTGGGTGTTGGCTCCGTCATCGCACCCAGCATCCGTAGTACTCCGTTCCAGACAGGTGGTAAGCGAAATCGTAGGGCGAATGCGGTCCGTATTCAAGCGATTTCCGCCGTTGACGGGAAGAATCGATTTCGGTTACCGTGCGCGATTCAGGAGGATACGATGTTACTCTCACTCGCGCCACTCGTGAAACGGTTACTGAAGCGTCTGCCATTCGCACGCCAAATCGTGCGGAAATTGCGTGCGGTGCCGAGTATTACCGTCACCGATGCGACCTTTCTTGCACGCAAAAAAACGAAGCTGGAACGGATCCGCACACTGCTGCGGCACGATGTATCCTGCCAAAAAACGAGCCAATTCTACGACTATTTAAGCGAGGACTTGCGTAAGCAGTTTCACATCACGCACACCGACAATGTCAGCGCGAACAACTACGACGAAACTGCCACAGCACTAATTGCGCAGCACCCCAATGGCTGGATCCTCGATTGCGGTGCAGGGCTGAGGCCGACGTATTTCGACAACATCGTGAACTTCGAAATTTGCTCTTATCCGACGACCGATGTCCGAGGCGTCGGCGAACGGCTCCCGTTCCGCGACGATGTCTTCGACGTCGTATTTTCGTTTGCCGTGCTCGAACACGTACGCGATCCGTTCGCTTGTGCGCGGGAAATTTCCCGAGTGCTGAAACCGGGTGGGAGGTTGTATTGTGTTGTGCCGTTCTTGCAGCCATTGCACGGCTACCCGAGCCACTACTTCAACATGACACACGAAGGATTGCGTAGCCTATTCGAAGCCGAGTTGACGATTGAAAAGCAAGAAGTGATCGCGAGTGGCTTACCAATTTGGACGCTGACGTGGTTCCTGAATCGCTGGGCCGCGCAATTACCTGCGACAGCCCGCAAAGAGTTTCTCGAACAGAAAATCGGCGACTTGCTCGCCGATTCCCGCACATACTTCGATCGATCGTTTGTCCGCGAACTGCCGGAAGCGGCCCGGTTCGAACTCGCTTCGACGACGGCGTTACAGGCAAGGAAGCCGAATCAGGTTTCGTAAATGATGCGGCCATGCTTGGTCGCCCGGCTGATGCGATCGCTCGCATATAAGCCTGCCAACACAAACTCGACGCACGAGGCCCGCATCGCTTCGCTTTCACCTGCGTTTACCTCGAACGCCTTGTCCCACGCCTTCGGCACCCGCTTCAATCGCTTCGCGTAGTCCGATGACGGTAGCATGTCACCGACTTCGATTTTCACGCCCTTGCTGAAGACTTCGGCGATTTCATCGACACCGTGCTTGTCGAGGTATTCTTCGAAAACGATTCGCACCGCGTCGGCGATAATCGATTCGAGAACTTGCTTTTCGGACATCTGGTTCGAACCCATCATGTCGAGTTCCAACTTGCCGAGCGATGACGCGGGCAGGTGGCCGAGGTCGCTGATTCGCGGCACCGCTGGCTTTTCGCCGAGCCGCACGCCACGACAACGTGCGGAGGCAACCATCGTGCGATAGTTCGCCAAACTGAACCGCGCGCTCACACCGCTCGCTTGATCTACGTATTTCGACTTTCGTGCCGAGATGCTGACCTGCTCGATGATTTCCTTCATGAAAAACGGCACGGCCACGGGGAATTCGCCGTTCAGATCGATTCCCGATTCCTTCTCGGTGATGTCGATCCCGAGGCTACGATCAAGCGGGTAGTGCGTCTGAATCAGCGAGCCGATCCGGTCTTTCAGCTGTGGAATCACCTTGCCCGAACGGTTATAAGTCGTCGGGTTCGCCGAGAACAGAATCAGTACGTCCAGGTCGAACTGAATGGGGTAGCCGCGAATCTGGACGTCGCGTTCTTCGAGGATATTGAACAATCCGACTTGGATCAGATCGTCGAGTTCGGGCACTTCGTTCATGGCGAAGATGCCGCGATGCATCCGTGGGATGAGGCCGAAGTGCAGTGCTTCCTCGGCGGACATACTCGCACCTGCGGCGAGTTTGGCGGGGTCAATTTCGCCGATAATGTCCGCGAACTTCGTACCCGGTGCCAGCCGCTCAGCATAGCGTTCGGACTTTGGCCACCAGGCGATCTTTACTTGGTCTACTGGCGTATTCTTCACCAGTTCTCGCCCTGCTTTAGTGATCGGGTGATACGGGTCTTCGTGGACCGGCGAACCGGGCATGTCGAGGTATGGCAAGTCGTCGTCGAGGAACTGCACGAGCGACCGCATCAGGCGGCTCTTCGCTTGTCCCTTTTCGCCGAGGAACAGCATGTCGTGACCTGCTAGGATCGCGATATGAATCTCCGGAATGACGGTGTTTTCGTAACCGACGATGCCCGGAAACAGTTCGCCTCCACGCTTCATCGCGGACAGGAAATTCGCCTTCAGTTCTTCCTTGACAGACTTTGACTGCCAACCCGATTCTCGCAGAAGCTTCAGCGTATTGGGACGGTTAGTGCTCAACTGTTTCTCCTCGGTGTGACGACTCCGTTCAATTGTAGGCATCGCGATTGGCGTAATGTCTAATGACTTTCCGACAATTTGTTGGAACGAGGCAAAGTGCAAAACGGAAAGTGTGAAATATCAGTCGAAGAATACGTATGTTCGACTCGCAAGAATGCGAGTATCGAGTATGTCCACTTTTGGAAATATTAAACTGTCGGTCGTTTCGTGTGCCAATCGGTGGCGGTTTCGTACATTCTGGCGATGCGGAGCATCTTCTCTTCGTCGAATGGCGGCGAGAGTAGTTGCAGTCCGATCGGCAGGCCGCCTTTTGTGAAGCCACACGGAATACTTATCCCGGCGATACCGGCGAGGTTGCAGGAAATCGTGTAAATGTCCGACAGGTACATCGCCAGCGGGTTATCGGATTTCTCGCCCATTTTGAATGCCGCCGACGGTGCAGTTGGCCCCATCACAACATCGCACGATTTGAAGGCGTTATCAAAGTCGTTCTTGATCAGGCGGCGCACTTTCAGGGCTTTCAAGTAATAATCGTCTTTGTAGCCGCTACTCAATGCGTACGTTCCGAGCATGATTCGACGCTGTACTTCTTTCCCGAAACCTTCACCGCGCGACTTGGCGTACGTGTTGATGAGGTCGGTCTTCACTTTCGTGCGATGGCCGTAGTGCATACCGTCGAAACGGGCAAGGTTCGACGAGGCCTCCGCCGTGGCAACAATGTAATACACGGCCACCGCGTACGGCGAGTGCGGCAACGACACATCGACCAGCTTCGCACCGAGTTTCTCGTATTCCTTGAGTGCCGCTTGAATCGATGCCTCTACTTCCGAATCGAGGCCTTCGCCGAAAAACTCTTTCGGCACGCCGATTCGTAGCCCTTTTACGGGGTCGTTCAGCGTCTTCGTGTAAGCGGGCACGGGGACATCGACGCTCGTGCTGTCCTTCGGGTCGTGCCCGGAAAGGACTTCCATGAGCAGGGCGTTGTCCATGACATCGTGCGTGAACGGCCCGACTTGATCGAGCGAACTTGCAAACGCAATCAGGCCGTAGCGGCTGATGCGGCCGTACGTCGGTTTGATGCCGACGATGCCACAAAGGCTGGCCGGTTGGCGGATCGAACCGCCCGTGTCGGTGCCGAGCGAAACGGGTGCCTGACAAGCCGCAACTGCGGCGGCGGAGCCGCCCGAGGATCCACCGGGAATGCGCGACAAATCCCACGGGTTTCGCGTCGTTTTGTACGCGCTGTTCTCGGTGGAGGAACCCATCGCGAACTCGTCCATGTTCGTTTTGCCGAGCAAAATCGCATCGGCGGCCTTTACCCGTGCCACGGCGGTTGCGTCGTATGGCGGAACGAAGTTCTGAAGGATTTTGCTGCTACACGTGGTCGGTACGCCCTTCGTACACAGCACGTCTTTGATCGCAATTGGCACACCGGCGAGTGCGCCGAGTTTCGTACCGCTGCTGCGTTTCGCATCGATTGCGCTCGCCTGTTCGCGGACGCTCGCCTCGTTGACGTACATGAACGCCTGAACCTTCGGCTCGCGTTCGGCGATGCTTGCAAGGAAAGCATTCGCGATCTCAAGTGCGGAGGCTTGGCCGGAGGTTTGGAGGGCGATTAGCTCGCAGACGGTTTTTTCTATCAAGCTCATTTTCATTCTCGGAAGGACAATCCCAAGCAATTTACGAGACTGGCTACAATTGGGAACGGAAAGGCGACTTCGAACGGTGCGGTTTCTGTAATTCCCAGGTTGTGACCGATCAGTTAAAACAAGCTCTACCCCACAAAAACGGTTACGCTGGTCGTCGAAGCGATTCACCGGACTGTATCATTACCCCATGCTCGACCCCCTTGCGCCTGCTTTGATTCTCGCCCCTATGGAAGGGGTGACCGATGCGCCGATGCGTGCAGTACAGGGCGAGTGCGGGGCGTTCACGCATTCGGTTTCGGAGTTTCTGAGGGTCAACCAGAACGTGCCGCCGAAAAGCGTTTTCCTCAAACATGTGCCGGAGATATTACAGAACAGCCTGACACCGAACGGGTTGCCCGTTCACGTGCAGTTGCTCGGCGGCGATGCCACATTGTTGGCGGAGACGGCAGCGTTTGCGTGCGAACTCGGTGCGAGGGCCATCGACCTGAACTTCGGCTGCCCCGCGAAGACGGTTAACCGTCACGATGGCGGCGCGACACTGTTGAAGTACCCGAAGCGGATACGCGAAATTGTCGCTGCCGTACGTACGGCCGTTCCGCGAGAGATACCAGTATCGGCGAAGTTACGGCTGGGCTGGGATTCGCTCGATCCGATCTTCGAGAATGCCGCGATGGCCGCAGAAGGTGGGGCATCGTGGCTGACGATACACGCGCGAACGCGGATGGCCGGTTACGCCCCGCCTGTGTACTGGCCAAGCATCGGGCAGGTCCGCGAACGCCTCGGAATCCCGGTGATCGCGAACGGCGACATCTGGTCGATCGAGCGGTTTCGGCAGTGCCGCGACGAGACCGGTTGCACGCATTTCATGCTAGGTCGCGGGGCTGTGGCGAACCCGTTGTTGGCACAGCAAGTGGCCATCGAACTCGGTTTGATCCCGACCCAAACACCGCAATCGTTCGACTGGCCGACGCAGTTGGAACGACTCATCCGCTGGACGCAACACTATCAGGGCGTCGATGCGGGACGGATGATTCGCCGCCTGAAACAATGGTTGAACATGGCTGCTTCGTTCGGGACATTCACCGGATTTGGTGCGGTGAAACGGGCGGCGACGACGGAAGAAATGTTCGCCACGTTACGCG
>JAYSYI010000682.1:0-8451 GCA_043727665.1 Limnoglobus sp.
CGTGCGGGCCTGATCGACTTCCGTCGTGCGGGGAAGTTCAATTTCTATCGCCTCGACCACGAAGGTACCACCGCTGTGTTCGACGACATCATGGACGCAGGCCAGAGCAAGCTGTCGATCGGCAGCCTGGAGATTTCTGTCAAGAAGCGAGCGTAATTCCAATCGCCCACGTCAGACGACGTGGGCGATTTTGTTTCTCACTGGTTGAATGCGAACTCTTTCGCGTTCAACAGTGCCCAGACGATGTTCTCATAAGCCGTCTTCTTCGCGTTCGGCCCGCTTTTCTTGACTGTCGCTTGGATGTGCTCGACAGCCGCTTTTAGGTCTTCGGCAGATGGCTTCCGCCCGAACGACCATTGAAACAACTCGCTCACCTTCTCGTCGTCACTTCGCTTATCCTCGGCCTTCGATAGCAGATCGGCTCGCCCGAGTCCCCGCGAAATCTTCCCTTGAATGTCATCGCTGTTTAGCAAGTGCAACGCTTGGGCGAGGTTGGCCTCGTTGACGCGTTCGCACTCGCAAGCGCTGATTCGCTGCGGTTTGCCAAACACTTCCAGGAAGTACGAACTGAACGACTCGTCTGGCAACATGATCGCCCGTGTCGGTGCGTTGCGATCTTTCGGCAAGCCGCCGAACGATTGCGGGCTATCGGTTACCTGATTGACCGCGTCCAGAAGCACTTCCGCGCTCAATCGCTTCGGGTAGTAGCGTGCGTAGGTTTGCTTGTCGTGCTTATTGAACTCATTCGGCACCGCGCTCAGTTGATACGTGCGACTCTTGCAGATCGTCTTTACCAGCGTTTTTAGAGAATAATTGCCATCGATCACGCTCTTGGTGAGGGCATCGAGCAACTCCGGGTTCGATGGCGGATTCGTCACTCGCATGTCGTCGAGCGGATCGACGATGCCGCGGGTGAAGAAGTGCGCCCAGTAGCGGTTGGCGACGGTTTTCGCGAAGAACGGGTTCTTCGGGTCGGTCATCCAGTCGGCGAGTTTCTGGCGTGGATCGTCGTTTTCGTCGACATCCATCACCGTGCCATCGAGTGGCTTCGTCACGGCGGACTTGTTCGTGCGTTTGTTCGTGACGGTGCCAGTCGATTTGATGTAAATCATCTGCTTCTTTTTCGTCTGGTTTGCATCGGCGCTGGCTACGACGATGTCTTTGCGGCCGACGCGACCGAAGAATGCGGCGAGGCCCCAATAGTCGTCTTGGCCCCATTTTTCGTACGGGTGGTGGTGGCATTGCGCGCACGTTAGGCGTTGGCCCAGAAACACTTGTGAAACGTCGTCGACGAACTGCTCGGGCTTGTCGATCTCCTTGTACCACACGGCGGGCGGGTTCTTCACCTCGTCGCCGCTTGCGGCCACGATCGCACGCGCGAACTCGCTGTACGGCATGTCGCTCGCCACGGCTTGGCGAATCCAATCGTGGAACGCGAATGTGCCCTCAGCCCGTTGGGCTTCGCCACGGCGCTTCACTCGCAGCACATCGGCCCACTTGTTCGCGAAGTAGTAACTGTATTCCGGCGTTTCGACGAGCTTATCGATGAGCTGATCGCGTTTCGTTGCCGAAGTATCCGCCACGAACGCATTCACTTGCTTAGGGGTCGGCAGCGTGCCTGTGATGTCGAGGAAGGCGCGTCGGATGAAGATCTCGTCTGGAGCCAGTTCGGCAGGCACGAGGCCCAATTCCCGCCATTTCTTCGCCGTTAAACGGTCGATGAACGACTTTTCGGCGAACGTCCATTCCGGTGTCTTCACTCCGAGTGGCACCGTGGCACGAAAAGTGGCAACAAAACCCTGATAGCGTGCCATTATCGCGGCTTCGCCGCTCATGCCGAGCGTGCGAACGAGGCCATTGCCGTCGACGACGGCGATTTCCTGGTCGTTGCTTTCGTACTGGGCACGGCGGGTAATGTCGTCGATGCCGCCATCGGAGTAGTGTGCGTAAACTGCGAATTGTTGCTTGTTTTGCCGCGTGAGAATCCGGTGATCGGGATACACGCTGATCTTCGTTACGACGGGGTCTTTCTCTTCTCCCCAAGGCATACCGGCGGCGATCCAGCGGCGGACGATCTTGTATTCGTCGCTGCCTGGGTCCATCTTGCGACCGCCGCCATGCGGGGCCTGGCCCGTCGCCTTAAGCAAGAATAATGAGGCATCCGGCGATGCGGGGAACAGTCGTCGGCCACGCGATTCCTTGACGAGCGTCATGTAATCGAGTTCGGGTTCGAAGCCGAGCAAAGAGATTTTGAAGCCGTTCTGCCCGCCCCCTTTGCCGTGGCAACCCCCGCTATTGCAGCCGAGTTTCGTGAACACCGGCACAACCTGATTCGGGAAGTTAATCGGCAAATTTTCGCCAACGTGCGCGGCTGTTAGTGGGGCGCGAACGACTTTGTCGCCGTACATGACCACGACTTCCGATGCGCCATTCGCCAACGGGCTGGCACGACCGGTTGCGGTGACCATCGCGGTTTTGCTGTCGGCAATCGAATACTTCACATCGTGCGTCAGGTCTTGCAGCCGACCATCCGCAAGTGTGGCCGTGACGACGATTTGCGCGGCATCGTCGCTGCTCTTGAAAACGAGCGGGGAAGGGGAGATCGTCAGCGATTTCACCTCGGCAGGCAGCGGTAACGGAGCTTCGGCCGCGCCTGCAAACGGCATCATGCAAGCGACAATCGCCCAGGCCAAAACATAACGTA
Organism: Limnoglobus sp.; assembly: GCA_043727665.1. Lineage (GTDB taxonomy): Bacteria > Planctomycetota > Planctomycetia > Gemmatales > Gemmataceae > Limnoglobus. Next base: position 2,705 of record JAYSYI010000682.1, read on the forward strand.
GTCGGGGTGAAATCATGGAAAGGCTCCGCATCTGGGAGTGTCATTTCGATAGGCCCGAAGTAGGGCCTCATTCGGCAGTGTTGTAATTGTGGCGTAAGTTCGTGATGGAAGCAAGCGGGAAATCGTTTCAAAACCAAACAACCCGCGCCGACCCTGAAAGGGTCGCTCTCTCAGCCCATGGTGTAACCATGGGACACGGGGGCAATCCGCCCACGAAAACCACTCGTGGGGAGTCTTCGAGACGCGACGCGAGTAGCCACATCCACAATGGGTGCGACCCCTCCCATGGTATCACCATGGGTTACGCGAGCGGTCCCTTCAGGACCGAAGAAAAGAACCCTACGATTTGCTGCCCAAGATTCGCATTCCGTAGAAGCTGCGGTGCACGAAGAACATCGAGATCACGAGAAACGTGATCGTCAGGCCGATGGCGAGGTTGCCGTTATCCTTGTTCTTCTTGAGTTCCTCGGCGAGTTCCACGGCTAACAACCCGAACAGCGTCGTGAACTTGATGATCGGGTTTAGCGCGACGGAACTCGTGTCTTTGAACGGATCGCCGACGGTGTCGCCGACGACGCAGGCATCGTGAAGCGGCGTGCCTTTCGCTTTCAGTTCGGTTTCGACGATCTTCTTCGCGTTATCCCACGCACCGCCCGCGTTCGCCATGAAGATCGCTTGGTACAGGCCGAACAGCGCGATGCTGATGAGGTAGCCGATGAAGAAAAAGCTTTCGAGGAAGGCGAAGCCGAGCGTGGCGAAGAACACCGTCAGGAAGATGTTGAACATCCCCTTCTGTGCGTATTGCGTGCAAATCTCGACGACCTTTTTGCTGTCTTCAGTGCTCGCCTTTTTCACCGAATCATCGAGCTTGATGTTCGCTTTGATGAACTCGACCGCACGATACGCCCCCGTGGTGACGGCTTGCATACTCGCACCGGTGAACCAATAAATCACCGCACCGCCCGCGATCAGGCCGAGCAAGAACGGCGGGTACAGGATCGAAAGTTTATCGAGGTTGATCGCGAGTGCGCGATGCGTTTCGGGGTCGGTCGTCAGGCCCATGATGATGCTGAAAATCATCGTCGTGGCACCGACGACAGCAGTGCCGATGAGTACTGGTTTCGCTGTTGCTTTGAATGTGTTGCCCGCACCGTCGTTCTTTTCGAGGTTGTCTTTCGCGACCTGGAAATCGGCATCGTAACCGTAGACGGACTTCAATTCGCTCTTGATATTCGGCTCTTCTTCAATCGCCGAAAGTTCGTAAACGCTTTGTGCGTTGTCGGTGACTGGCCCGTAACTATCGACCGCGATTGTCACCGGTCCCATGCCGAGGAACCCGAACGCCACGAGGCCAAACGCGAATACCGCCGTCGTGCCATCGAGCATGATCCCGCCAGGAATCATCATGCTGATCCAGTACGAGATGCCCATTAAGGCGAGCAACGTCATGCCGATCCAGTACGCGGAGAAATTCCCTGCGACGAGGCCCGACAGAATGTTGAGCGATGCACCCCCTTCGCGGGACGATGTCACGACTTCGCGAACGTGCGCGCTTTCGGTGCTGGTGAAAATCTTCACTAGTTCGGGGATGATCGCACCGGCCAACGTACCGCAGGTAATGATCGTCGACAGTTGCCACCAAACCGAGGTCGAGCCACCGAGGTTCGGAATCAGCAAGTAGCTCATCGCGTAGGTCGCCACGACACTGACGATACTCGTCAACCAGACGAGGAAAGTCAGTGGCGCTTCGTAGTTGAAGTCTTTGCTTTCGCCATATTTGGCCTTCGCAAGCATCTCGTTCACGAAGTAACTGACACCCGATGCGATGACCATCATGACGCGCATCATGAAGATCCAGACGAGCAATTGCACTTGGATTTTCGGGTCGCCAACCGCGAGCAGAATGAACGTGATGAGTGCCACACCCGTCACGCCGTAGGTTTCAAAACCGTCCGCGCTCGGCCCCACGCTGTCACCGGCATTGTCGCCCGTACAGTCGGCAATCACGCCGGGATTCCTCGCGTCGTCTTCCTTAATTTTGAAGACGATTTTCATCAGGTCCGCACCGATGTCGGCGATCTTCGTGAAGATACCACCCGCAACGCGCAACGCTGCTGCTCCGAGCGATTCGCCGATGGCGAAGCCGATGAAGCACGGGCCAGCATACTCGCCGGGAACGAACATAAGGATGATGAGCATCAACAGCAATTCGACGCTGATAAGCAACATGCCGATGCTGATACCCGCCTTCAACGGAATCGCGTAACAGGGGTAGGCTTTGCCACTGAGCGCAGCAAACGCGGTCCGGCTATTAGCAAACGTGTTGACGCGGATACCGAACCACGCGACACCGTAACTGCCGAGAATACCAACGACGCTGAACCCGAGAATGACGGCCACAATTTCGATCGGGAAGCCATCGCGAATGATCCCCGTCGCGGGATCTTTGTACTTCGTGAGGTAGCCGAAGTAGAGGCCGATGACCGCCGCGATGAACAGCCAGAGCATCGCGAGGAACTTACCTTGCGTTATCAGATACGTTTTGCAGGTTTCATAAATGAGTTCGGAGACTTCGAGCATGCATTTGTGAACGGGCAAGTTTTTGAGATCCCGGTACATCAGTAATCCGAAGACCAGCCCCGCTACCGACACGGCCAAGCCGACATAAAGCAAGTCCTTGCCACCCAGGCTATCGCCGAGGAACTTCTTCGAGTTAAGGTCCGGTAGTTTCAGATCCGCTTCGCCCGCATAGCCGAGCGCGGGGCTGAAGAGCATGGCGAGCATCGTCGCGATAAGTGGTCGCGCCAAACGCCGTACAGTCGACAAAAGCATCAGTGAATCTCCGGGAATGACGCGACATCGTGGGCCGTACGCGAGGAGAGTCCGGCAAAGGAGCCACCTGTCGGTCATGTGGTGAAGTGAGATAGCGTAACCGACGACCGAACCGATTACGAGCATTATTCCGGCAATGTGTGAGAACGTGCTTCTCGCTTACTCGCCTTTGCCGTCGCCGAGGCGGCCGCCGTAGCCGTTGCGGCCCGTGTTGCGTTTTTGGTCTTTTTGGTGTTTGTATACCGCAAGATCGCGGCGGAGTTGCGTGTTGTGTTCATCGCGAAGGCGACGGTAAACCGTCATCCAATACCGTCGCGAGGCCCAACCGTCCCACATAGCCACGCTGAGTAACACGAAGACGAGCGAAATGACGGCAATCCAGTATGACGTGTAGTAGCGAACGAAGGCTTTGTCTTCTTCGGGGATGACTCTCGTTTCGCCTTCGGCTAAAGCCGGTTTGGCACTGTTTGCATCGGCAATCGCGCTGGCACGTGACTCCGTGCCCGACAGAAATGTAAACGTAATCAGCCCGCCGATGAGCATCATCAGCACACCCGCAAACAGACGGCGGCGGTGACGGCGACGCAGGAAATTCAATTCGTCGCTCGGCACGTGGGCACGGGCATTCAGATCGCGCAAACCGCTGATTTGCATGTACCCAGAGATGAATCCGAGGAGCATGAGCGGAACGGCGACAATCAACGCATTGCGGGTCGCAGGATCCACGGAGAACCTCGCACTTTTCTAACTTCGCAGAGAATGTGGCGTACGAAGATATCCGATCATAGCATCTTCGCCAAACCGATGTGCGACGGAAACTCACGGACTCACTTTTTCGCGGCCGCGCGGCACTTGTCGGAGCAGTATTTGACTTCGTCCCAATTCTTCGCCCACTTCTTGCGCCAGACCATCGGCCGGTCGCATGCGAGGCACGTCTTCACCGGCAGATCGGACTTCTTGATCGATTTCGGCATAATCTCAAACCGGCGGGATTTCGATGACGTTCCGCCAGAAGGCGGGCATACCAGCATAGGCTTGGCCGTAACTGAGTTCGAGCGGCGTGTCAATGTATCGCTCGCGATTCAGAAACGACGGCATCGCGGTCAGTGCGTCTCCCACGGCATACGGCTCGATGTAAGCGGTCGGGTCGTAGCCATCCCAACAGTACGATGCCATCGTTAACGGCTGGCCTTCGGGGGCGGTATATCGCTTGCGGTCGAACTGACGCCAAATCGCAGCGTGCATTCCGGCAGGGTCGTTCGCGGTCGGCGGAAAGGGATCGATCATGAGGACGTGAACACCCGATTCGAGAAAGCCGACGACCTTTTCTGCGAAGCGTCGTACGTGGCCACGACGATCTTTATTCGAAGGCGAAACGATCTCGATAATCGCAACGATCTGGTGCCCGCTGATGTGCCGAATCGTGATGCGACGCTCGCGGCGACGCGGTTTGGCCAACTTCAAAAGCGGTTGCGTCTGATACTTCACCCGTGGCGTCATTTCGAGAACCGCCGTCCCCGTCCCATGCGATGCGTTCGCAGCAGCGTGATACGTGACCACATCCGGCTCCGCGATGTCGACGCGCTGGTCGGTCATCGCGTAATAATCGTCGGGTAAGGCACCTTCGTTCAAGGCTTCCTTCAGATGAATCAACCACGAATTATGGAAGTCGTGACACGTTCCCGCGCTGACTCGCGTCCAGTCGTGCATCGGCATGTTGATTTCTCCGGTACGAGTTCATACTTTCAGCGTGTCAGTTCTCAACGTGCCGCGTAAGGTTCGCTCTACTTGGCCTTTTCGACGGGTTTTGGAAACAACTCGTAGATCTTTGCCAAACGGGCGGCCTGTTTCTCGGCAAAGTCGGGCGGATTCGGATTCGCGGGATCTTGGGACAGACCTGTATATAGTTCGTGATACGTTTTCTCGACGGCCTCTCGCCCGTAACGCTCTGCGCGTACAATTTTGCCATTCGGGTCGAGCACTTTCACTTCAAACCGGTCGTCGTTTGGCAGTGCGCGGTCGAAGTGGACTTCCATAACGACCAACCCGCCGGAATAGCTTTTTTCGCTGCGAAAGTAGAGTTTATCGACGCCGTATTGGTAAACCCCCGCTCCGACGAAAACATCGAGCCACATCTGATGATCGTGCCGATCAATGGGAGTCAGCGACTTCTCCCACTCTGCGTCAATTTGCTTCTGCAAATCGACGTCCAGACGCGCTGGCATCGGCGCGATCATGGGGCCACAACCTGCGAGGCAACTGATGAAAGCGAGCGATAACATCACGCATAAGATACGCATGGTCGTGTCCTCGAGAATTGACGTGTTACTGCAAGTTAGATGCGGATGATGTTGCTTTATTCCTGCAAACGCCACGAGATTCACACGGTGGCTCTCGGCGTGTTTCCTATATTAAACGCAAACACTTATTGAGGAACACGCCATGCTCGTCCGTCATTTTGTATTTGCGGTTTGCACGTTAGCAATGCTTCCCGCGCCGCAGGTTTTCGCCCAAGCGGATGCGGACAAACCGCTATCGCACATCGCGTTCGGGTCGTGTGCGGACCAAGACAAACCTTGCCCGATTTGGGCTTCGATTGGCAAAACCAAGCCAGAATTGCTCGTTCTGCTCGGCGACACGATTTATGCGGATCTCGACAAGTCGAAGAAAGTCACAGCGGAACATATTCGCTCGAAGTACGACAAACTCGATGCCGTGCCCGCGTTTGCGGCGCTGAAGAAGTCCGTACCGATCATCGCGACGTGGGACGATCACGACTACGGCAAGAACGACGCAGGGGCCGAGTGGCACCTAAAGGACGAAGCCCAGAAGGTGTTTCTGGACTTCTTCGGCGTGCCAGCCGATTCGCCACGACGCACGCAGAAGGGCGTCTACAACGCGCAAGTTTACGGGCC
>JAYSYI010000683.1:0-2756 GCA_043727665.1 Limnoglobus sp.
CCGCAAGGGCACGGGTTCATCGCGGCGACGAGGATAAAATCGGCAGGGAATGTCGCGGAGTGGACGGCGCGGCTGATTGTGACGCGGCCTTCCTCCAAAGGCTGGCGTAGCACTTCGAGGCAGCGGCGGTTGAACTCGGGGAGTTCGTCCAGAAACAGCACGCCGTGGTGCGACATCGAGATTTCGCCCGGCTGCGGGATCGTGCCGCCGCCGACCATCCCGGCATCGGAAATCGTGTGGTGCGGGCTGCGAAATGGCCGTGTGGTCAGCAGCGATTCCCCGGCGGGCATTCGGCCCATTGCGGAGTAAATGCGCGTCGTTTCGAGGCTTTCGTTCGGCGTCAGTGGCGGCAGGATCGTCGGCAGTCTTCGCGCAATCATCGTCTTACCGCTACCGGGGCTGCCGAGCATCAGCACGTTGTGCCCACCGGCGGCGGCGATAATCACCGCACGCTTCGCCGACTCTTGGCCGCGCACATCGGAAAAATCGACGGGATATTGGTTCAATCGCTCTTCGAGTTCGGCCAAACCCGGCGACACCGGATCAACGTCGATCGCGCCTGCGATGATCCCGACGGCTTCGGCGAGCGAGGAGATGGCGTAGACTTCGACTTCCGAAACGACGGCGGCTTCGCGGGCATTTTCGCGTGGCACAAGTAGCTTTTTGATGCCGAGATCGCGGGCGGCAATCGATATGGAAAGTGCGCCTTTGATTGGCCGTACGGTGCCATCGAGCGCCAGTTCACCGACGGTGCCGAACTGTTCGACTTGCGACGGGTTGAGTTGTCGGGTGGCAACGAGAATGCCGAGTGCGATTGGGAGATCGAACGCGCCGCCCTCTTTGCGAAGGTCGGCGGGGGCAAGGGAAATAATCACACGACCCGTCGGACGCGCGTAGCCGAGGTTGGCGAGCGCGCGCTCGACGCGGTGAACGCTTTCGCGGACGGCCATCTCGGGCAAGCCAACGAGGATGACCTTGGCGTTGCCCGTGGCCGAATCGACCTCGACATCGACGGGGAGAGCGTCGATACCGAGGATGGCAAACGAACGGAGTTTCGCAAGCATGGGCGGCGTTCCTGCAAGACTCTGCGAGGATTTACACGTTGTAAGCCTTGCTCGTCGTGTTGCCGCCGCGGCCGGTCCAGTTGGTGTGGAAGAACTCACCGCGTGCCTTGTCGATGCGCTCGTAGGTGTGCGCACCGAAGTAATCGCGTTGGGCTTGCAACAGGTTCGCGGGCAGGCGTGCCGTGCGGTACCCGTCGAAGTACGACAGTGCAGACCCCATCGCGGGCATCGGCGTGCCGGACAGCACGGCGTTCGAAATCGCGCGACGCCAGCCGGGTGCGGCCTTGGAGATTTCCCCCGCGAAGAACGGATCGACGAGCAGGTTCACGAGGTTCGCGTTTTTGTCGAATGCTTCCTTGATGTTCCCGAGGAACTTACTGCGGATGATGCAACCGCCACGCCACATGAGCGCGATGCCACCCATGTTGAGTTCCCATTTCTGCGCCTTGGCGAACGCCGCCATCAGTGCGTAACCTTGCGCGTAACTGATGATTTTGCTGCCATAGAGTGCCATTTCGACATCGGCGATGAACTGCGTTTTGTCGCCGGTGAATGCCGGCACGACCGGTGCGGGCAGGATCTTGCTCGCGGCCACGCGCTCGTCTTTTTGGGCGGACAAGCATCGGCTGAACACCGCTTCGGAGATTAGCGTCAGCGCCGTACCCGTTTCAGTAGCGGCATCGACGGTCCACTTGCCGGTGCCCTTTTGGCCCGCTGTGTCGAGAATCAGATCGACCATCGGCTTGTTGGTTTCCGGGTCGATGTAGCCGAAAATATCGCGAGTAATTTCGACGAGGTAGCTATCGAGCGGGCCGGTGTTCCACTTGGCAAAGACGTCTTTGAGTTCGCTCGCGCCGAGGCCCAGCGTGTTCTTGAGCAAGTCGTACGCTTCGCAGATCAGCTGAATATCGCCGTATTCGATGCCGTTGTGAACCATCTTTACAAAGTGCCCCGCGCCCTCTGGCCCGACCCAGTCGCAGCACGGTACGCCGCCATCGACCTTCGCGGCAATCGCCTGGAAGATCGGCTTCACGGCGGGCCACGCGGCGGCATCGCCACCCGGCATAATGCTCGGGCCGATCAGTGCGCCTTCTTCGCCACCGGACACGCCACTGCCGACGAAGTGTATGCCCCGTGCCTTGCACTCGGCGACGCGGCGCGAAGTATCGGGGAAGTGCGTGTTGCCGCCGTCGATGAGGATATCGCCCGCTTCGAGGAACGGCAGAACCGAGGCCATTGTGTCGTCGACGGCCTTCCCGGCCTTCACCATCATCATGACCTTGCGCGGCCGTTTCAGGCTGGCTGCAAAGTCTTTGAGCGTGTGAGCTCCGACGAATTTCTTGCCTTTGCCCCGACCGTTGACGAACGCATCGACCTTATCCGTCGTGCGGTTGAAGACGGCGCAGGTGTACCCGCGCGACTCCATATTCAGGACGAGGTTTTCGCCCATAACGGCGAGGCCAATCAGACCGATGTCGGCAGTTGCAGTTGACATAACGGAAACCTTGAGTGGAAGAAACGGCGACGTGGAAAATGATACGACAACAACGCCCCACGTGGAGGTGCGAAATGCACGGACTCGATTTCGTGCGGCAAATGTACCCCGACTGCGCCGGCGGTTATACTCTTTCCATATGGCACTGTCGAATTGGTTGATCGTCCGTCAGGCACGCGAGGCGCTGCGGAATGCGC
>JAYSYI010000684.1:0-2748 GCA_043727665.1 Limnoglobus sp.
GCTTCCGATTCGCGTGCTAAATCTCTATAGCTGCATCCGATACGTTTGTGGCTGCGTCACAAAGTTTTGCCGACGGAGTATCGTTCGATGTTTGCGCTCGCTCGGCTGCTGTTCGCACTCGCGTTGTTCGCCGTCGCGAACGCCGGTTTCGCCGCACCGCCCAAAACGACGCTACCGACCGCGAAGGAAGTTGATCGCGACCCCAACGATTACGTCGGCAAGAAAATCGCCATTGATGTAAATGTGCTTTCCGTCGGGAAACGCGACCTCGATGTCCGGTTCGAAAATCGCGTCAAACCGACGAACTTGAAGTTTCAACTGCCACTTTGGTTGGCCGACGAGCTAGCGGACACCAAAAAGTCCGCGACGATGTCCGTGCGTATTTTCGGATCGCTGTTTGCGCCCACGGATCCGAAAGGGAAGTACGTCGTCGAAATCGATGAAATAGGCGTTTTGAACGATCAGCACGAAGTCGTGTCGATGATTCGAACCGTCGTGAAAACGACGACCCCGAAGCCCGTCGTAACCGCGCCGGCCGCAGCAACAACTGCGATTCCCCCAGCGGTTCCGACGCGAGCCACCCCTGTGGCCACCGCACCGACGCCTGCAACTGTCCTAGCCGATTCGCCCGCAAGACTGGCCGCAGCGGACGAACCCACGCCGGAGGCATCGTTGCCGATCGTGCCGATAGCGGGCGGATTGGCTATCGCTGTGGGCGGCGCGTTCGCGGCCTGGATGCTTTGCAAGCGAAAACCGATGGCACCCCAACTGCTTGCTCAACACGTGCCCACTTTACCGATGCAAATCGACTCGCCGAAGCCCGTTCTCGCATCCGCGCCGTCGGTCCGCGACCGCTTAGCCCAGCGATAAATCACTTCATCCAGCGGTCGAACCAGTCGAGCATTTCCTTACGCATCGTCGGCGTGTACGTGTGGCCGATGTCCGGGTAGCGAATGCTGCGGAAGCGGTCGCTCGCCCCGAGCACGCGATACGTTCCGCCTGCTTTTTCTTCGATTGTGCGAATGCCATCGGCGGGCGAACCGGCATCGAGTTCGCCCGTGAGGAACAGCACCGGCTTCGGTGCGATGAGCGAAATCACGCCTTCGGTGTCGAACTGTTTGAGCAAACCATCGGCGAAATAATAGACGCCGTGCTGCCGCAATTGGCCGTGTTTGATGAGGTTCTCGTAGCGGGTAAGGCACGCCACACCAACTGTGCAAGCGATGCGATCGTCTACGGCGGCAAGCCACCAACTCCGCGTACTCCCCATGCTGATGCCGGTCGTGCCGATGTGCTTAACATCGACTTCGGGCCGTATGCAAAGGTAATCGAGCGCCACGAGATCATCGCGGACGAACATGCCCCACAGTGTTCGGCCGAATAGAAGGTTGTACTTCATCTGGCTCGCCTGCTGATTGACCGTCACTTCGGTCGTGCCACTCGGCCCTCGCCCGGCCCGCTCGCCGTACCATGCCGCATCGGCGGCGAACACCACCCAGCCGCGTTTGATAAACGTGATCCCGAGCGGTTCCGCGCCGCCGTTCGTGTTCGGCGTCAGAAGTTGCGGATGATGGAAACTCGACGAATGCTGCCAGAAGATCGTCGGTGCGGGTTTCGTTACGCCATCGGGGATGAGCATCATCGCGGACATCGTGCCGTCGATGCCGTTGAATATCCGCAGTCGTTCGAGGCGAAAACCGGGGTGACGTTCGGCAGATACCAGATGCGCCTTCGGCTTCTCGGGCCGCGGTGGCAGGTCGCCGAGCGATGCCACGACCTTTGCTTTCACGTCGGGTCGCCGCTTTGCCCATGCATCTTTATCGGCGGGAATTTCGAACGTCGGGAACGGCAGTCTCTTGTAAATCTCGGGCACGAGCGCGTCTTGTTCGGCTTCGGCTTTGCGGTACGCCGCGACCGCATCGGGGCCGCTCGCGGGGGCTTTCAACACTGTCGGCGAAAGGATCGCGAGCTTGCGTTGAATGCTATCGGCGACGGCTTCCGCCAGTCGTTCGTACCCTTCTGGCGTGAAGTGCGCGCCATCTTTGTCCAACAATTTCGCAGGGTCGCCCGCTTGCACGATGCGGTACAAATCGTGAATCGGTATGCCGAGCGGCAATAGCGTCTCGGCCGCTTTCTCGTTGTAAGCGCGTACGTCTTTGTCGAGCCAGTTGAAGGCCGCATCGGTCATCGCGTGGCGGTCATCCACGATGGGCGTGGTTGTGGTAAACAAAACGTGCGGTGTCACTTTGCGAATCGCCTCGGCAACGATTTTCAAGTTGGCCGCGTAGTCCGGAAGTGGCACCTGATACAACGCGGTCTTCTTCGACCGTTTCAGATCGTGCAAGCCGTTGTTCCAATGCACGATCAACGGCTTCGCCTCCGCAAGCCAACCATTGAGCAACCGTTTTGTCATGGCCGTATCACCGCAGTTTTGCTTCGGCGAAATGACGATGGCCACGCCTTCGAGTTTCTTTGCCACGAGCGGCGCATACCCTTCGCGAATCGAATCGCCGAGGAGCAACACGGTCGGTAACTCCGCCGAAGCGGGCAACGATACCGCGATGAAGACCAACGTCACGATGAATTGTCGCATGATGCACCTCGAACGGATCAAATGCCTGAACTATGGTCGCGTAATCCTCACGGCTTCGAAGCGTGTGAAACTTGCTGCAATCTATCACTTGCCGGCGGGCACGCGGTCCCAGACGACGGTGTAACTCACTTTGCTTTCGGCGATGTGCGAGGCGA
>JAYSYI010000685.1:0-8422 GCA_043727665.1 Limnoglobus sp.
AACCGCCCGTGGAACGAACTCGTTACAGAAATCGTGACCGCGAGCGGCGACCAGGAGAAGAACCCCGCCGTCGGGTTTTACCTCTCGAACACGACCGTCGACAAGATGACCGACGACGTGTGCAAAGTGTTCCTCGGGCTGCAACTCCAGTGTGCGCAGTGCCACAACCACCCGTTCACCGGCTGGAGGCAAACGGAATATTGGGCGATGGCGCAGTTCTTTATGAAGGTCGAAATCGATGGCCTCGGCAAAGATGGCAAGCCGGGCATTATCGAAACGAACAACGTTAAACGCAAGAAGATCCCGCTGCCTGAATCGGCACAGACCGTATCCGCGAAGTTCCTGCAAGCCGAAGAGCCGAAGTTGGACAAAGCGAATCCGTATCGGCCAATCCTCGCCAAATGGATGACGAGCCAGACGAACCCGTTCTTCGCCAAGGCGATGGTCAACCGCATGTGGGCCGAACTCTTTGGCTACGGCATCGTCAATCCCGTCGATGACATGGTCGGCCAAAACTTACCTTCGCACCCCGACATGTTGAATGCACTCGCCGCCGACTTCGCCGCGAACAAGTACGACCTCAAACAACTGATCCGGGCGATTTGCAACAGCGATACTTACCAGCGTTCGAGCAAGCCGAGTGCGGGCAACGAGAAAGCCGCCGAGTGGACTTTCGCGCGCATGGCGATGAAAGTGCTTTCGCCAGAACAGATTTACGACAGCATCAGCAGCGTCACGGGCGGCGAAAAAGCCGAAGGCAAACAGCCGATGAAAGGCATGAACAGAGGCCCAATCGGTGGCCCACGCGAACGATTCGTGAACTTCTTCTTGTCCGGTGCGGAACAACTGAGCACGGTCGAATATGAAGCCGGGATTCCACAAGCCCTGAAACTGATGAACTCTCGGCTCGTCGGCAACCCGAACATTGCGAAGGTCTACGCCAAGCCCGGCACGAAACCGGCTGACGCAATCCAGCAGATGTACCTCGCCACGCTGTCGCGAACGCCGACCGAAGCCGAAACCAAGCGGCTCACCGAGTATCTCGGCAAGAGCGGCACGACCGCCGATGGCTACGGCGACATCCTCTGGGCACTACTCAACAGCAGCGAATTCGCCCTCACCCGCTAAAAAATACCCTTGGTTTCACTCAACTACGATCGGAGTTCCCCGTTATGTTTTCCTCAGTATTACAAGAGCGGACGCGCCGCGAAGTCATGAAACTCTCGGCGGCGGGCGTCTTTGGGGCGTCACTGTCGGGGTGGATGAAAGTCCTCGCGAATGCCGCCGAAACACCCGCCACGAAGCCGAAGCACAAGAGTTGCATCTTGCTGTGGATGGAAGGCGGTGCGTCGCATAAGGATACCTTCGACATGAAGCCCGACAGCAAAGGCGCGGGCGACTTCAAGCCGATCGCAACGTCTGCCCCTGGCGTGCAGATCAGCGAGCACCTGCCGAAGCTGGCGAAGCTGATGCACACCGGCGTGATCGTACGCGGGATGAGCACGCCCGAAGGCGCTCATGGCCGCGCCAAATACTACGGCCACACCGGTTATCGCGAAGGCCAAGGTGGCATCACCTACCCGAGTCTCGGTGCGATTGCATCCCAAGAACTCGGCAATACCTCGGCTTCGGTGCCGAACTTCGTTGCGATCGGCGGACGCAGTTACGGCTCGGGTTTCCTCGGGCCGAAGCACCAGCCGTTACAAGTCCAAAGCCCCGATAAAGGCGTCGAGGATCTCAAAGCGATCATCTCCGAAGGCCAGTTCAACAAGCGGGTGGGGCTGCTACAAGAGATGGAGTCGGCGTTCTTCAAGGAATACAAGGCCGACGCGATCACCGACCACAAGACGGCCTACGAACGCGCCGTCAAGCTGATGCAGTCGAAAGAAGCGAAGTCGTTTGACCTTGCACTCGAACCGGCGGCATCGCGTGCGAAGTATGGCACCGGCCGCTTTGCCGATGGCGTGCTTATGGCACGGAGGCTCGTCGAGATCGGCGTGCCGTTCATCGAAGTCAGCCTCGGTGGTTGGGATACGCACATCGATAACTTTGATCGCGTCAAAAAGCTCTCTGGGGAGATCGATTCGCCGATGTCGGCTTTGATTACCGACTTGCAGGAACGCGGGTTGCTCGATTCGACGCTGATCGTCTGGATGGGCGATTTCGGGCGAACGCCGAACATCAACGCGAAAGGTGCAAAACCGGGCCGCGACCACTTCCCGAAGGCGTGGAGTTTGGCGATGTTCGGTGGCGGTATCAAGGGTGGTCAGGTCATCGGCAAGACCGATAAGGAAGGGGCCGAAGTCATCGAACGCAAAACGACGGCACAAGACTGCCTGGCGACATTTTGCGATGTACTGAGCATCGACCACACCAAGAAAAACGACACGCCAACGGGCCGCCCGATTCAGATCGTCGACAAGCCGAATGCCTTCACGAAGATGATCGTGTGATGCGAATAGCGATCTAAGAATCGACGTAAGTCACAATTGCGGACACTCCAAAACCGGTTTTTGGGGTGTTTTTTCGCCTCAAAATGCCAGTTTTTGATTGGCTTTCGCTTATCGGTTTCGGCAGTTTTGCCGTATCGTGTCATCCTGTCGAGGTTTGCGTCGATGGCCACTCGGCGGGCACTCGCCGTAAGTGCCGACCGTTTGGTGTCAATGTGCGACATTTTCGTGTCAAGATGCGACCGTTTGATGTCATTTTGAGACACTTTCGGGACACGAGACAATTCCGACTTACGTCAAATCGTCCAAAACATTTTGACTCCGGCAAATCGTATGGGGTACAAGATTTTCGACAGAATTTTGTCAGATTTCGAACCCGCATCCGTTACACTGCGCGGATCCATCTTGCCATCCCGCAGCGCAAGATCGCGTGATGGTTCCGAGAGTTTCCGCCCCGCGCTTCGCTAAGCAAAGCCTTCGCGGCGCGTCGAAACGCGGATTTCTCGTGCCAGCCCGCAGCACGAGCGCGCCGGCGAGGGGAACACAAAAAAACTCCATGCCGTTACTGAACGTGGAAAGCGCACCCATGACTAATAGTCCAGTGTACCGAATGCAAAACGCCGATACAAATCGCGTTCGACGTTTAGCCGCGCCGCAAAGTCTTCGGAGCGAAACGCGGGCTTGATGTATCGGACGATTCGTCATTGTTATGAGAGTTCACGCTCAGCGCTTCGCTACGCAAAACCTACGCGGCGCGGCTAAACGGAAACGGGTGGCTCGTACCACGCCATTGGCGACGCGGGGCCGACGCAGACGAACGGCACGCCGGTGGCTGCGTTGAGTTCCATTGCCAGTGTCGTGTTCGGATTGCTCGTAATGAGTAGCCGCGCACACCGGTTCGAGCGGCGTCGGAGGGCATCGAGCGGCAACAGGTTCGTTGCGTTGGATAATGGTGCATCGGCTAATAGTCCGAGTGCTTCCAGGCCGAATCCATCGCTCGCACGCCCGCTTCGCCAGACCTTGGAACCGGCGAGAACGAGCGTCGCTTCGGGTTGCTCTTCGCTGTGGCACCACGACCAAAATACACTGGCGGCCAAGCTGAGTGCGGCTTCCGCGCGTTCGATATCCGCCGCCGTTGGCGCGGGGGGAACCCAGACTTCGACGACCATCAGCACATCGAGCGGCTCGGTACTGTCGTACTCGCGGACCATGAGTTCGTTGCGGCGTGCCGTGGTCCGCCAGTGGATATCGCGCGGCGAATCGCCGGGCCGATACGCGCGTACGCCACGAACGTCGGCCCCCTGGTTCGACTGCCTGCGTAGCGGGCGGCGAATGTGATTGTCCCCGGCACCCGTGCGGATCAACCAGCGCCGGAGTTTGCCCGAGTTCACCAAACCGATGGCGGGCAGCACCGTCAGCGTGACCGAGGGTTCGGCGGGCAAGATGTACTCGATCAGCCCGAACGGGTAACCGGCGATGATCGAAATCGGCGATGTCTCGTAGCGGCCACGAACCTGCGGATGGATCGTCGTCGATATTCGTCGCGTCTCGTTGGGTAGCAATGCGGGTACGAAGACTTCGGCCGAGTGGATCGCGGAGGTTTCGAGAATCGTGATCGATGCGCCTTTGTCCGCGTCGTTGGTGACGATGGCGGCCCGCACCGCCTCGCGGCCTGCAAACCCCGGTATCGCGATCGCACGGGCCACGCTTACGCGGTGTGCCGAACGCCACGCGAGCCAGGCGTTCAGGCCGACCAGCCCGAACATGAGGTAGCCGATGAGGATGAGCAAATTAATCGTTTTGATCAGCCCCGCCGCCAGCATGATACACGCGCAGACGACCCAGAGGAAACCTTCGCGGGTCGGCCGCCAACGGAATCGGCTCACGGCGCGTCCCTCAGATACGGACTTTCGTCTTCGTTAAAATGTCGTGCAAAATCGGGGCGGCATCGTCGCGGCCGCCCTGGTCCCATGCCTTCGTCATCAGGCGGTGCGCCAGAACGGGCACCGCCAGTTCCTTCACATCTTCCGGGCGCACGTGGTCGCGGCCATCGATCCGCGCGAGTGCCTGACACGCCCGATAATACGCCAGCGCCGCCCGCGTACTCGCACCGAGTTTGATGTCCGGATGCTCCCGCGTCGCATCGACGACATCGAGCAGATACTCCGCCACCGGCGTCGAGACGATACTTTCCCGCGAGTAGCGTTGCAGTGCGACGACATCGCTCGGGTTCAACACCGCCTTGAGTTCGTCGACCGGTTCGCCGCCGCGATGCTGCAAAAGAATATCGCGCTCGGCTTTGCGGTCCGGGTAGCCCACTTTCAACCGCAACATGAAGCGGTCGAGTTGGCTTTCGGGAAGCGGATACGTGCCTTCGAATTCGTACGGATTCTGCGTGGCGAGCACGAGGAACGGCGGCCCGAGCGGGAACGTGTCGCGATCGACCGTCACCTGCTTTTCGCTCATCGCTTCGAGCAGTGCGGATTGAGTACGCGGCGTGGCGCGATTGATTTCATCGGCGAGTACGATGTTCGCGAACAGCGGCCCCGGCATGAACGTGAACGTCGATGTCGTTTGGTTGTAAACGTTGGTGCCGATGAGATCGCCGGGCAGAAGGTCCGGCGTCGCCTGAATGCGGTGGAACGTGCAACCGAGACTTTTCGCGATCGCTTTGGCGAGTAAGGTTTTCCCGACGCCGGGGACGTCTTCGAGTAGAAGGTGCCCGTCGGCGAGGAGTGCGACGAGCGCGAGCCGGACGACCTCGGGTTTGCCGAGGAATACCCGCGAGACGTTGTTGCGAAGGGAGGAGAGCAACCCGACGAGTTCCTCGGGCGTACGCGTCAAATTCGTATCGCCCGTTGCGGTATGCGACGCCGTCATGCGAGGAGTGTTCCCTGGGTTATGGATCGAAGCTTTTCGACCTAGGGTTCCACCCTGGGCTGGAAGAGCGACCCCTTCAGGGTCGGGGTTTTGTCGGTTCTTCGGTCCTGAAAGGATCGCTCACACAGCCCAGGGTGAAACCCTGGAGAGTTATTGTCGTTCGAACTTAAACGGCGTGCCGCCGACGCCACCGCGTAGGTTCAGGCTCGGTTTGCGGGTCGCCATCAGTGCGGCGGCTTCTTCGCGGTCGGCTTCTTCTTCCTTCGTTTCCGTATCGTCTGCGGCCTGCTCGGCTTCGGCGGCGATCGCCTTCAGAGATAGCCCGATCCGGCGCTGGTCGGTGTCGATGTTCACGATCTGCACCGTTACGGCCTGCCCTTCGCTGACGGCATCGCTGACCTTACGCACGCGGCCTGTCGTCAGTTCGGAGATGTGAATCAGGCCTTCGATTCCCGGTGCCAATTCGACGAATGCGCCGAAGTCCGCGATGCGAGTAACCTTGCCTTCGATGCGAACGCCGGGGCGGTGATCACGGGCGAAATCGTCCCACGGGTTGCCCTGCATCGCGCGTAAACTAAGGCCGATCTTGCGGGCGTCGCGGTCGAGGCGGGCGATTTTGACTTCGACTTCCTGGCCGACTTTGACGACTTCCTCGGCGGTGCCGACTCGCGTCCAACTCAGTTCGGAAATCGGGATCAGGCCATCTGCGCCGCCGAGATCGACGAACGCGCCGAACGCCTTGATCGTCTTGACGATGCCCTTGCGGACTTGGCCTTCTTCGAGTTTCGACCAGAATTCCTCTTCCTTCATCTTGCGTTCGCGTTCGAGCAACGCACGCCGACTCACGATCAAGTTGCGGTCGTGAATATCGACCTCGATTACCACGCACTTCAGTTTCTGGCCGATGAACTGCTCTGGTTGCTCGACGCGGTAGAGGTCGGCTTGGCTGATCGGCATGAACGCCTTGATGCCGTTGACTTCGACCATCAGCCCGGTCTTGTTTTTGTTGACGTCGGTGACGCGGGCTTCGACGATCATCCCGAGCGAAATGCCCGACCAATCCGTGACGGCTTGGACCGCGCCGCCGAGCGTCAGCACGAGCAGGCCGTTCGCGGAGTCGTAACGTTCGATCATGAATTCGACTTCGTCGCCAATGTTGGGATACTTTCCCTCGAACTCCTGAATCGCGAGCACGCCCTGGCTGCGGCCACCGGGTACGTCGAGGAACACATCCTTGCCATGGATGCTCAGCACGCGGCCCTTCTTGCGTCCTCCAACGGCTTTTTCGGTCGGATTTTCGGGCGAATCCAGCGGCGGTAGTTCGGCCATCGCGGACATTGCCGCGTTCAGTTCGGCTTCGATGTCCTTGTCGAGGTCGCGCTTGTTCGGCTTGTAGCTGTCGAAATCGCGTACGGCGTTGGCGTTCTGCGGCAGGTTCTTGGCGTTATCTTGTGGGGGTTTGTCGCCGCGTTGCGGGCCGCCACGCTGCCACTTCTCTGGGATCGGCTTGCCGCCGGGCCGCGGTGCACCGGGCTTCGGCGCGGCGCTGAACCCCGTCGTATGCACGGGCTTCGGCGCGGCGTCGGGCTTTGCAGCCGGCGTTTCGGGCGTTGGGGTGGGTAGCGTTTCGGGCAGTGGCTCGGTCGACATTCCATCATCCTCGGAGAAACCTCTTGCACGGAGGTATCGGTATGAATTACGGGTCATCTGCACGTCTGACAACCGATCTCCGAAACGAATGCGTGCCGAACATCGCGATCCTCTCTACCATTCACTCCATGACCCCACGCAACAAGCGACGATTCCTGGCCGCGAAAGCCATCCTTGCGCTGGTCATTCTCTTCGCCGTGGGGCGTCATTTTGCGAACACGTTAAGCAATCACGCCGTTAGCTTCGATGCCATATTCGACCGCTGGTGGAACTGGATTCCCGTCGGCTTGCTCTACCTCGGCACGCACACGACGTGGGGCACGTTCTGGTGGATGCTCATGCGCCGTCAGGGCGTGAACCTCAGTTGGAAGCTCGGGTTACGCACGTACTTCGTTAGCCAGTTCGGAAAATACGTGCCGGGCAAGGCGTGGGTTTTGGTCGTGCGTGCGGGGCTGTTGCGTTCGGTGCCGGGTGCGACGCCACTCGTGGTCGGTGTCACGTCGGCGTACGAAACGATCGTTTCGATGGCGTCGGGATCGATTCTTGCGGGCTTGCTCGTGCCACTCACGGGCATCGGCGGCGATTACACCAACGGGCGCGGGCCGTTCCTGGTTGCGGTGGCGGCGTTGCCAATCGGCTTGTTCCTGCTGATCCGCCTGATTAACCGCATCGGCCGAATGCGTTACGGGCAAGATGTGCATCTCGTTCGCAATCCGCCGGTGGGGCTATTGTTGTTCGGGTTGGTGCAAGCCGCGTTCGGCTGGTGCCTGCTGGCGCTCAGCGTTCGGCTCGCCGTCGATGCCGTCGTGCCGAACCTGGATGGGCCGACGTTTGCGGACCTCGGCGGCGACCTCGCCACGATTGCCGTTTCGTACGTTGTCGGGTTCGTCGTGCTGGTTGCACCGGGCGGGTTGGGGCCACGCGAATATCTCTTATCGGAAATTTTCGCAGTCCGTCTCGTCGGTGTGACGTCGAACCCGGCCTCGCAAGCGGTACTGTTCGCGATCTTGCTGCGATTGGTCTGGACGACGTTCGAAGTCGCGGTCGCCGGTTCGGCGTATCTGTTCGGTCGGAGATTGGTAGCGAAACCGGAAGAGGCAAAACCATGACGCGCGCGGCACCGAACCCCAATCTGCTCTCGCTCGTCGTCCCCGTTTACAACGAAGTCGAAAGCCTGCCCGCGCTGGTGGCCGAGATCGCTGTCGCCACGAAAGACATTGGCCGCACCGTCGAGATTCTCTTCATCGACGATGGCAGCAACGACGGTTCGTGGGAAGTCATTCGCGATCTCGCTGCAAAATCGAACACGGTGCAAGGCTACCGCTTTCGGCGAAACTTCGGCAAAGCGGCGGCGCTTTCCGCAGGTTTCAAGATGGCGTCCGGTTCGATCATCATGACGCTCGACGCGGACCTGCAAGACGACCCGATCGAGATCCCCCGCT
>JAYSYI010000686.1:0-8414 GCA_043727665.1 Limnoglobus sp.
GCAGGGGCGAACACGTTTTACCAGCTTTGCGAAAAGCAGAGTGTACGCTGGAACGCGGGCGAGCCGAATAACGACATCATCGATTCGTACATGAAACGCATGGACGACACGAACTCGCGGGCTGACACGTTAGCAAGTGCGATCGAGATTAACCGCCCGGTGAATTTGCCGAAGGCACTGCGTGCGCTCGAACGCCTCGGCGGTGTCGTCCGCGAGACGACGGACCAGGAAATGCTCGATGCGAAGGCGAAGATTGGGGCAGGCGGCCTCGGTTGCGAACCGGCGAGCGCCGCAAGTGTCGCCGGGTTACAGAAACTCATTCGGGAGGGCATAATTTCCCCCGATGAGCGCGTCGTCTGCGTGCTGACCGCACACTTGCTCAAAGACCCGACGGCAACGGTGGCATACCATAGTAGCGACCCGAAAATGTTCGAAGACGTCCTCGGCAAACGCGGCGTCAAACGCGCATCATTCGCGAATCGCGCGGTACAAGTGCCAAACGACCTCAGCGAAATCGTAAAAGCGATCGAGTTGTACGCATAATGCAGGAGCCTGCATCACCCGAAGATTTCAACTTTCTACTGACTGGTAGCCTACGATCATGAAAACGAACATTGCAATTAACGGGGCTTGCGGGCGGATGGGTCAACGGCTGGTGGCACTCGCCAGCGAGGATCCGCACTTGCATATTGTGGCTGCCGTCGATTCGCCGAAGCACCCGAGTCTCGGGCGCGATGTCGGCGAGATTTCTGGCGTCGGCACCCTCGGCGTGCCCGTTACAAGTGAGATTCCGCTCTCGACTCGCGTCGATTGCGTCATCGATTTTTCGGTTCCGGTGGCCACGTTGAAGATCATGCAAGTGTGCGTCGACCGGAAGTTGCCTCTCGTTGTGGCGACAACGGGCTTCGAAGGCGAGCAGAAATACGAGATCGCTGCTGCGGCTCACCATACGGCGGTGCTGTTCTCGCCAAGCATGAGCCTCGTCGTGAATCTGCTATTCAAACTCACGAAGCTGACCGCACAAACGCTGGCCGGCAAGGGCTTCGATGTCGAGATCATCGAGCGGCACCATCGCTTCAAGAAAGATTCCCCGAGCGGCACGGCGGCACAATTCGCGAAGATCATCCAAGACGAAATGCAACAGAAGCGGGTACTGCATGGCCGCGAAGGCATCGTCGGCGAACGCCCCGCAGATGAGATCGGGATGCATGCCGTGCGTGGTGGCGACAACGTCGGCGAGCACACGATTATCTTCAGTGCGCTCGGCGAGACTTTGGAACTCGTACATAAAGGATACAGCCGTGATAGTTACGCACGCGGTGCGCTAGAAGCCGCAAAATACCTTGCGGGCAAAGGCGCAGGTATGTACACAATGAGCGACGTACTGGGTTTGTAAATCACACGAAAACTACATTCCACTTTCCGAGATGCGATCATGATTGCAATCAATCGCCGAACGGCATTGGCAGTAGGTGCCGGTGTCATCGTGGCTGCAAAACTTTCCGCAGCGGATACGACCAAGCCCGCGATCGCCGAAGGCTACACTGACCGAACGAGCTACCAGCCTGGCGACGAGCTGCGGTTGCACGTTTCGTGTGCGGCTTCAACATACGACGTTGAAATCGCCCGGCTCGGCGAAAAACGCGATGTCGTTTGGACGAAACTCGCTGTGCCGGGAACCGCATATCCCACGCCCGCGAATGCCTCATCGCATGGCTGTCAGTGGCCTGTCAGTCTGAACTTCCACGTTCCGCACGATTGGCGTTCCGGGTATTATTCGATCCGACTCGAAACGAAGTCCAAAAAAGGCAAGCCGACTTCCACCGAAGAATTCTTCATCGTTCGCCCCCGCCAAGCCGGTACCGCAAAAATCTTGTTGCCACTCTCGACGAACACTTATAACGCCTACACGAACTGGGGTGGCTACAGTTTGTACGCCTATCACGCCAAGCACAAAGTGCAGGGGCGTCGCGTGTCGTTCGACCGCCCGCAACTCTCGCAATTTTCGACGTGGGAATTGCCGTTCGTGCAGTGGGCCGAAGCGAATGGTTACGAGATCGATTATTGCTCGAATGCCGATCTGGAATATCACCCGGAACTGTTAGAGAATTACAAACTCGTGGTGAGTGTGGGCCACGATGAGTATTGGTCGACGCCAATGCGGGATCACGTCGAAAGTTTTATCGGCAACGGTGGAAATGTCGCCTTCTTCAGCGGAAACACCTGTTGCTGGCAGGTGCGCACAGAGGAAAACGGCCGCGCACTGACGTGCTGGAAACAGAACTTCGGCGATGATCCGCTCTACAAAACCGGCAACTTGAAATTGCTGAGTTCACTCTGGAGCCATCACCTCGTCGGGCGGCCCGAGAACCAACTGACGGGCGTCGGCTTCTTGAATGGCGGCTATCGCAAGAGCCACGGGCAGTACATGAACGACCCTGCCGAATACACCGTGCATCGGCCCGAACACTGGCTGTTCGAAGGCACGAACCTTCAGCGTGGCGACGTGTTCGGCGGCAAAGATACGATCGTCGGCTACGAGTGCGATGGCTGCGAACTCGTCTGGAAAGACGGCCTGCCCACGCCGACGGCAAAGGACGGCACGCCGGAAAACTTTCAGGTACTTGCGAGTTGCCCCGTGAAGTGGCACCCCGACGACTACGAGTGGTACGAAAAGAGTGAGAAAGGCCACATCGGCAACGCAACGCTTGGCACCTATACTCGCGGCGGCACCGTGGTGACAACCGCCAGCACCGACTGGTCGCACGGCCTGCGTGGGAAAGACCCTATCGTGATGCGAATCACGAAGAACATCCTCGACAAACTCGGACGCTAAAATCGCCGTAACGAGTAGTGCGAGGCGTCGATGTGCGTCGGCGTTTCGCTCAGGAGTTCGCTGACCAATCGTCCCGTGCCGGTGGCCATCGATAGGCCGAGCATCCCGTGGCCGGCGGCAATTATGACGTTCGGCAGCGTTGGGCTGCGATCGATAATCGGCTTGCCATCGAACACCATCGGTCGCCAACCCCACCACTCTTCTTGCACCGGCTCGCTGGTCGGTTCTTTCAGATAAAACTCCGCACCGTCGCGCAGAAGTTTCAGACGGTCGCGGTTCATCGTGCTGTCGTAGCCCGCAAATTCCATCGTCGAACCGATGCGGTAGCCGCTTTGAAACGGGCTGACGGCGACGTGATGTTCCTCGAATATCAGCGGATATTTCGGGCAGATCGTCGGTCGCGGCATCGTGATCGAGTAACCCTTTCCCGGCACGATTGGCACTTTCACGCCGAGATGTTGGTTCAACAACGGCGTCCATGAACCGGTTGCCATCACGAACGCATCAGCGGCGAATTCGCCGCGACTCGTTTGCACAGCCGTCGCTTTGCCGGCGGTCGTTTGAAAGCCCGCGAACTCGCAGTTCTCCACGAACTGCCCGCCTGCTTCTTCGACGACTTTGCGCCAGCCAATCATCAATCGATCCGGTCGCAGTTGGGCATCGGATCGATACCAATACGCCCCCGAGACCGCATCCGGTTTCAACGCCGGTTCCATCGTGCGCAACTCGTCCGCATCGAGGCGTTGCGCGGGCATTTGAAATTGCGTGCGAAGCAACTTGTCGACTTTTTCGTAACGCGCGAAGGCGTGCTTCGTGTTAAACACGAACAACATGCCGTGGGTGTCCCAATCGCAATCGATGCGTTCGCGTTCGATCAATTCCGTGTAAAGTGCGCGCGAGGAATTCAGCAGCGATTGAATGCCGATGGCGGCGTGATTACGGTCGCGCGTGTTGCACTTAAGTCCGAAGCGCAAGAACCAACCGAGGTTCGCGAGTACCGTTAGCGGTCGCAATTTGAGTGCGGAGTTGCGTTGGAAAATAGTTTGGAGCGTCGACCAAATTGCACCGGGACCGGCGTGCGGGAGGATGTGGCTCGGGCAGACGTAGCCGCAGTTGCCATGCGAGCACGCGCCGCCGACCGTCGATTTCTCAATGACCGTCACGCGCCAACCGGCCCGCGTTAAGTAGTGGGCACACGCCGTGCCGATGACCCCACCACCGACGACCACCACCGTTCGCGCATTCATTCATCGCACCGTGAAAAAAGCGGATAAGAACCATCATTCTTATCCGCTTTTGAAGCTGCGGCTATCGCTCGTTTACGACTTCTTCGCCGCGGGTTTCGGTGCCGGTGCCGTCGTTAACGGGAAGTCGTCGGTGCGGAATGGGACGGCGGGCAGGCCCGCTTTGTTCGCGAAGTTCAGCGTCGGCTTCGCAAAATTGACCCAGCCGTAACGCACGGCCATCGGCTTTGCGACATCGCCCGATGTGACGACGATCGTTTCGCCTTCGATCTTCGCCTTCGCCGGCTTGAAGACTTTGTCGTCTCCGCAAACCGTGAAGCCCGTGAGCGCTTCGCCATTAGCGACGAGTCCGCCGCCAACGTGCTCGAAGTTCAGAATCGCGTGGTCGCCATCGACCTTCATGTTCTTGTAAACGGGGCCGCTATATTCGATTTTTTCGCCGTAAGCGAGCGCCCGTGCTGATAGTGCAAGCCGCACGCCAACCGGTTCTTTCTGTTGTGGGTGAATGTCGGTTTCGTTACCGGCATCAGTGATGATCGCGATACCGACGTGCTTGAGCACCTTGGTCGCGTGATATTGCGCGTCGCGGAGTTCGGCGTAATCGACACCGCTAGAACCGCCGCGGAACGGCGCGAGTTGCACGCCGATGAACGGAAAATCGTACCCCCACTGCTTACGCCAGTCGGCAATCATCGTCGGGTACAGTGTGTAATACTCGGCCGCCTTGCCCGCATTCGACTCGCCTTGGTACCAGATCGCCCCTTTGATTCCGAAGTGCTGGATCGGCGCGATCATGCCATTGTATAGCGTCGTCGTGGTCGGCGAACTCGATGGATTACCTGCTTTTCGTGGCTGCTGGGGGGCGGGTTTGCCATCGGCTTTCGCTTTCTCGACAGCGACTTTCCACGCTTCGAGTGCCTTCTTGTGTGCGGCCTCGATCTTATCTGCGTCGTAGTTTTTGATCGTCGCATCGTGTTGATCGACGTAGTATTTGAGTTCCGGTTTCGCCGAAAGCGCTTCGCGGCTCGTCCATGACTGGCACGAGGTGCCACCCCAATCCGATGCAATCAGCCCGACGGGCACGTTCAATTCCTTTTGGATATCGCGACCGAAAAAGTACCCGACGGCCGAAAAATCCGTGACGTTTTTCGCGTTACAGTCGAGCCATTTTCCTTCAGTGTCCGACACGGGGAAATCATATTCGGGCTTCGCGGAGGGGCGGTTCGGCACAGTGAACAAGCGGATGTTTGCGTTCTTCGCAGCCGAGGCCACTTTTTCGCTTTGCCCTTCGTTGGTCAACTGTTTAACCTTCCACTCCATATTCGATTGGCCCGAACAAACCCAAACTTCGCCAACGGCCACGTCTTTAAGATTGATCTCGTTACTGCCGTGAATACTCAGTGTCAGCCCTGTGGCCGCATCGGATTTCGGCAGTTTCACCGCCCACATGCCTTTGTCGTCGGCGGTGGTAGTGGCATCGCTTTTGCCGAGCGTCACTTTGACCTTTTCGCCCGGTTCGGCTTTGCCCCAAACGGGGATTTCGATGCCGCGTTGCAGCACCATATGATCGGTGAACAACGGGTGCGGTTTGACGTCGGCACGGGCGATCGCGCCAAGAGTGAGGGCGAAACCGACAAAAAACAAACGTCGCATGAGGGAGGCTCCAGCAAAGGAAGGTGGGAACATCGGCGGTGAGAAAAATGTAATCGGAACGACGGCGAGATGCAACGAACAAACGGAGATTCGCACGAAAATTACGACTTCGCAGCTGCTCGCGAGCGCAACTCTTCGACGAATTTCGCGTGTTCCGGCGATGCGATTCCTTGCATTAGCGTTTGAAGCACGACCGACATATCGGGCGCAAGTAGTGCCATCACGTTCAGCCAAAGTCCGGGGAACGCGACGCTTTTGTGGATGCCGTGTTCGTCGGGTTGCTGCCGTTCGAACTGGCCATCGCACAGTAAAAACCAGTCGATCGCTTCGTCGTGGGTTCGCCACACGATGTACTCAGCAACGCCGTTTCGCTGATAGGCGAGCATTTTTCGGTTGAGATCGATGCAGGCCGTCGTTGCCGAAATCTCGGCAATGAGTTCGGGCGAACCTTCGATATAGCCATCGACGAAGGATGTACGTCCTCCGAATTCGGGTCGCACGATCATTGCAATATCGGGTTGCGGCTCGGTATCGTCGTCGAGTCGAATGGTGGCATTGTCGCCGGTATCCACGCCGATGGTATGAATCTTGTACATGCTGAAAGCCAACATCATCTCGGCGTGCGGGCTGCCGTGATGTTCCCAACTGACAGGCATCGGCATGTAGACTTCTCCGTCGATGAGTTCGGCTTTTTTGACGTGCGGCATCGCAGCGTAGCGTCGCTCGAATTCATCGCGCGAGAGTCGGTCGCCCGATGCGAGTTTTGGAACGGTCCGAGTGTTTGCGAGTGTCGTGCTCATGGCGTACCTTCCGCGTTGCGTTTCTGTCGCAATCCGTCTACGAAGCGTGCATGTTCATCGGAATGAATTCCTCGTAAGAGCGTCTCCAACAACGCCTGCCTGTCGCGTTGCAGTAGTGCCGTCACGTTCAAACAGAGTCCGGGGAATGCGACACTTTTGTGAATGCCGTTCGCGTCGGGTTGTTGCCGGACGAACAGGCCATCGCACAGTAAAAACCAGTCGATCGCTTCGTCGTGGGTTCGCCACACGATGTACTCGGAGACGCCGTTTCGCTGATAGGCCAGCATTTTTCGATTGAGATCGATGCTCGCCGTCGTCGTCGCGATCTCGGCCACCAGATCGGGTGCGCCGTCGATGTAGCTATCGACGAAGGCGACGCGACCGCCGAATTCGGGCCGCACGAACAGGCTCACATCGGGTTGCGGTTCGGTACGATCATCGAGGCGTACCGTCGCATTATCCCCCACCGTCACTTCCAGCGTGGCGAACCAGTATTGGATGAAGCACCCGATTAAAATCGCGTGCGGTTCCGCGTGATCGATCGTCACAGCCGGTGGCATGTAGACTTCTCCGTCGATGAGTTCGGCTTTTTTGACGTGCGGCATCGCGGTGTAGCGGCGCTCGAACTCGTCGCGCGTGAGTCGGTCGCCCGATGCGAGTTTGGGGATGGCTCGTGAGCTTGCGAGTAACGAACTCATGGAAACGGCTCGATCGGTAAGGTGGAAAGCTGGTCGAAGTTGGCGGGGCGTGCGCCGAGGACAATCTGCGTTTGCACGTCGTCGGTCCCGCGGCGCACCGTCACTTTAATGATCGTGCCGGGGCGCATTCCGCCGATGAGTTGACGCACTTCTTCGAACTCTTGCGGCTGAATCGGCCCCACTTTCACGAGCGAATCGCCCGCTTTCATACCCGCATTCGCGGCCGGCGTATTCGGCTCGACGACACTTAATGTCATAGTCCCAGTAGTGACCCGTACGCCCATGTAGCCTTGCCCGAACGGGTCCGGGGGCGGCGATTTCGGCACGGGGGCCGCCACCGCGGTGGCGGCGAAAATTATCGCGATCAACAGTGACCGCACCATATCACGGCCTCCAGTGGCAACAGATTACAGGCCGTAAAACTTCGCGGCGTTATCGTGCAATAGCTTCTTTTGATCGGCCTCGGGGCGGCCCTTGATAATCACTTTTAGTGCCGCCAGCCAGTCCTTGTACGTACCGGCAAGTAAAACCACCGGCCAATCGCCGCCGAACATCACGCGATCTGGGCCGAATGTATCGAGAATGTGATCGACGACAGGGGCGATATCGTCGGCCTTCCACTTGCTTTTTTCCCAGCCATTCGCGAGGAAGCCGGACACTTTGCACACCGCGTTCTTCTTCGATGCGATGGCGGCGGTGCCTTTCTTCCATGCCTCGGTTTGGGCAGCGGTGATGTTCTTGTTCGGGTTACCGCAATGGTCCAAAATGAACCGCGTACCGGGGCATTCGTCGATCAGTTTCGCAAAGTCCGGCAGTTCGGCGGGGCGAAGGCACAGGTCGTAGCTCAGGCCGAGGTCGCCGAGAAGCTGGATCCCCTTCACGAATTTCGGATCGAGGCTATACCCTGCGGGCGTACTGTCCACGTGCAGCTCTTGGCGGATGCCTTTGATGTACTTGCTACCCTTAAACGGAGTAACGTACTTCGCGAACTCGTCCGAGTTCGGTCGCCCCGAAACGACGGCGGCACACGTCGGCGTCTTTTCACTCTTGCACAATTCGAGCAGGAAATCGACTTCCTTCTGCTGCTGTTCGGGCACCACATCGACTTCCATGTACACCGCTTTCACGACGTTCAGCCCCTCGGTGGCACTGGCGTATTCCTTCGGCGTGAAGCTGTGATCGA
>JAYSYI010000687.1:0-8396 GCA_043727665.1 Limnoglobus sp.
TCAAGGCTTACAAGCAGATCTCCGCCAAGCTAAATGTCGCGCCGACACAAGCCGACGATGCCGAAGACTGGAAAACCAAGCTCGGTGCGAGCGGCTTCACACAAGGCAAACACTACACGCTCGTGTATTGGGGCGAACGTCAGATCAGCCCCGA
The DNA here is from genome assembly GCA_043727665.1 of Limnoglobus sp. Classification (GTDB taxonomy): domain Bacteria; phylum Planctomycetota; class Planctomycetia; order Gemmatales; family Gemmataceae; genus Limnoglobus. Next base: position 155 of record JAYSYI010000687.1, read on the forward strand.
AGATATCAATCGCCGACTCGGACTTCTCGACAAGAACTTCAAAGCGTTTTACCTGTGGCACGCGCTTCAGGGGATTGCATTGACCGTTCCCGACAAGCGAATCGTGACGATCCTCGCGGACCGCTCGACCGACATGATTCGTCTCCGCGATGCACTCGATGGCCTGACGATCAAATCCGATGCGTTTTATTCGCCCGCGAACGATTTGATCGTGATTTCCCCGGAGCGTATGGACGACGTTGGTTCGTCGTTCAATCAAGTGGCGCAGTCGCAGTACAAAGTTGGCTGGAGCCGCGACGAATTGCTGCGTGGCAAGGCCCCAATCGTGAAAGGCCAGGCGCAAACGCCGGTCGAAGTGGCGCGGATGATGACCTACGCACTCGTCGATAAAGCGCTTGAGGAAGAAGCCGATCATTCGGCAATCAGCCGTGAAGGCTCGCGACAATTGTTCGCGGCCAGCGGCCTGCTTCCTCGCAACGTGATCTTGCCGAAATGGGTCGATAGCGGCACCGCGAGTTTCTTCCACCACCCCAAGGGGCCGCTGTTCATTCGCGACGATAAGAGCAACAAAACCGCGATGGCGATCGGGCTGGCGACCGGGCACGGCTCGCCGAACTACATTCTCCACCGTGTCTATCGCGATATGACCGCGAGGAAAGAACTTAACCCATCCGCGGAAACGCTTCTGCGGAACGTGATTACCGACCGTTACTTCGCCGCGATCGATCAAGGTTACGATGTCGATCCCGCTCCCGTTCCCGTTCCAACCGCAGGTGGACAAACCGGTGCGTCCGGCGCGGCACCTCGTGGGCCAATGCGAGCCGGACCGATGGGGCCGATGGGGCCGATGGGTCCGATGAGCAGTGGCGGGCCAATGGGCGACGGGCCGCCACCAGTCATTGATGCGGGTGCGCGACGTATGACCAAAGAGAAGCTGGAACTCAAGGCCGATGTCACATCGTGGTCGTTGCTATACTACCTCTCACGCGATCGGATGTACGGCATGCAAAAGTTCTATGCAGAACTTCGCCGGATGCCGCGCGATTTATCCCTCGACCCCAACCTCACGCTGACGTTGTTCGCGACGTGCTTTAACCTGACGGACAAGGATAAACCGACGGAAATCGACAAGCTCGCATTTAAGCGGTTCGCAGAAGGTTGGGTGCAGTATATGTCGAACGTGCGTGTGAATGGCGGCGACATTCCCGTGAATGCGTCGGCATCGGACCCGACCGCCAACACGGGTGGTGGTGATTTCGGCGGGCCAATGGGGCCAATGGGGCCTGGCGGTGGCGGCAAGTAGTACCCGATTGCGGGCCGAACCCCGCGTCCGACTTGACGCGGGTGGACGACCTCGTAATATTCTAATTCAGTCGGATTGAGCGGGAGTGGCGGAATTGGCAGACGCGCCAGATTCAGGTTCTGGTACTCGCAAGGGTGTGGAGGTTCAAGTCCTCTCTTCCGCAATCGATCGTCACCTGCTGACTAGCTTTGCCTAGTCAGCAGGTCACATTTATCGCATTTAAGAACCGATTGTTACGTAGCACTCATCTTGATGGAATTAGCCGCGACGCGAAGTCCTCGCAGCGAAGCGCGTGTGCGTCACCCATATTCGACGATTGCTGAATATGGATAACGTCCACGCGCTCCGCTACGCAAAGCCTAACGCTTCGCGGCTAATTCCATTTGCTTTTGCCACAAAATCGCCTTTCACCAGTACATCGTGTCGAGGTTCACGTTGCCGCCGCAGAGCACGACGCCGACGGTGTGGATGTTCTGCAACTCCCGGAAGGCATCGGATAGCACGACGCACACGCCGACGGCGGCGCTCGGCTCGATGATCAGTTTCATTCGCTCCCAGATCAATCGCATCTTTGCGCGAATGTCGTCTTCGGTGACGGTAAAAATCGTTTCGACTTCGTCGCGCACAATGGGCCACGTCAATTGACCGAGGCTCGTGAGCAGGCCATCGGCGATGCTGTTAGGCGCGGTCTGCGGTTGCCAGATTCCGGTCGCTTTTGAACGCGCGGCATCGTCGGCACCGAGTGGTTCGGCACCGAACACGCGGATCGTCGGCTTTACGCCGCGCGACGCTATGCAGAACCCCGACAGCAATCCGCCACCGCCGACGGGGGCGATGACCGCATCGAGTTCGGGTACGTCTTCGAGGAGTTCGAGCGCGGCCGTGCCCTGCCCTGCAATCACGTGAACGTGATCGAACGGCGGGATGAAACAACCCCCGGTTTTCGCCACCCACTCAGCGGCGGTGCGTTCGCGATCCGCCAGCGTTGGTTCGCATTCGATGACCTGCCCACCGTAACCGATCACCGCCTGTTTCTTCACGGTTGCGGCCGTGTGCGGCATCACTACGTACGCGGGAATGTTCCGGAATTTCGCCGCCAACGCGAGCGCCTGCGCGTGATTCCCGCTCGAATGCGTGACGACACCGCGTGTGGCCACATCGTCCGCCAGTGCCTGAACCGCGTTGGTTGCGCCACGATATTTGAACGAGCCGGTCTTCTGTAAATTCTCGCACTTGAAGTACACGCGCCGCCCCGCTAAACGATCGATCGTCTCGCATGTCAGCGTCGGCGTGCGATGAACTTTACCGCGAATCCGTAGTTCGGCCTCGCGAACATCCGCGAGTGTGACGGCGTGGCTCATGTCGGTTCCTCAAATGCGGTTGACTCTGTTCGTTCCCGCAATCCATTGTAGAATCGGCTCAAATCTCACTTGTACGAGTAACCCCCCGAGCACAATGCCACCGACTTCACCCGAACCGGACACAACCGGCAGCGACAACCTGTTACGCACGCTGGTGCAATCGTCCGAGCAACAAACACTCTCGGCTGCGCTGTCGAATATCGGCGCGAACGTGCCGGGGTACGAGATCCTTGCCGAGATCGGTCGTGGCGGCATGGGCGTGGTTTACAAAGCGCGGCAACTGAAGGCGAATCGCATCGTCGCGCTCAAGATGATTCTGGCGGGCGGTCACGCCGGTACCGAGGAGCAAGCGCGGTTCCGCAGCGAGATCGAAACGACGGCGCACCTGAAACATCCGGGCATCGTACAAGTGTACGAAGTCGGTGAACATGCCGGGCTGCCGTATTTCAGCATGGAGTTTTGCGAAGGCGGTTCGTTGGCAAACAAGACGCGCGGGCAGCAACTGCGACCAATGGCGGCGGCCGCACTCGTCGAACGGATCGCCCGCGCCGTCGAGGCACCTCGCGGGGATCGTCCATCGCGATCTGAAGCCCGGCAACATCATGATGACCGAAGACGGCACGCCGAAAGTCGGCGACTTCGGTTTGGCCAAACGGCTCGACACGAAAAGTGACGCGACCCGCACCGGCGCAATTATGGGTACGCCGAACTACATGGCCCCCGAACAAGCGTGCGGCAAAACCAAGACGGTTGGCCCCGCCGCCGATGTCTACGCGCTCGGCGTCGTGCTCTACGAATTGCTCGCCGGTCGCCCGCCGTTCGATGCCGACACCATTGCCGAACAACTGCTATTCGTGACGCAAAACGCGCCGCCCCCGCTCGCCGATTTCCGCAAGGATGTCCCGAGCGATCTCGAAACGATCTGCCTGAAGTGCCTCGCGAAAGACCCCACCCACCGGTACGCCACGGCGGGGCAAATGGCCGAAGATTTGCGCAGGCTGCAAGATGGCGAATCGATAACCGCCCGCCAGTGGCACGCGGTGCAACGCTTCGCATGGATGATTGGCCGAAGCCAGTACGACACGCACTTCGCCCGTTATGCGAACTTCTTTTTGCTCATCGCGCCGCTGATTCTGCTGCCCGAACTTTTCGCAACGATCATCCGCTTCGCCGAACTGCCATTGTGGTGGATATTGCCAGTCTACGCGGTACGCACTATTGCCGGTCTCAGCCTGTTTCTGTACTTCGGGCAGGGGCGAATATGGCCCGCGAACCCGGCGGAACAGCACGTTCTTGGCATGTGGGGCGGGTTTATACTCACCGCGATGATGCTCCATGCGAACTTGCATTCCACGAACGGATCGAGCCTCTATCAGGCACTCGCCGCAACCTCGGCGGTGTCGTTGTTTTCGCTCGGTGCGATGTTCTGGGGCGGCTTCTATCTCTTCGGCCTTTGCTTCATCTTAATCGTCCCAATCATGACGTTCGACCAACGCCTTTGCCCACTCGAATTCGGCCTACTGTGGACGATCGTACTCGTGTGCATCGGACTGCGTTTGCGGAAAATCGCCGCCGCCCCAAAGTGACGACTCCCCGATGGCGGCGTTAGAAGACTCACGACTTCCCCCGCAACGTCGAATCGAGCAAGTCATTTTTTGCGTAGACTTACTTGCCGCTCAGACTCGTCACGTACGGATTGAGGCCGCCTTCGCCGGGTTTGATGATTTTCGTCTGCGTGCCTCGTGTTTCTTGCACGAAGACCTGGAACGGGTCGCCGCTGTAGCAGACTTCGTTGAAGAACGCGAAGACGCTGGCATCGTCGGTGCGGAACATCGGGCCGAGTTTGCCGGCGGTCGTGGTGTAACTGAAGTTGCCGAGGATCTCGCTGCTGCCGCCGTTTTTGGTGTCTAACAGCGTGCCGCCACGTTCGGTTTTGTACCCGAGCACCCACAATTTTCCGCCATCGTTGGTGATGTGCGTGCCTTCGTTTTCGACGTTGAGTTGCCGTGCCCACACTTGCTGGCCAGGGTTAAACCGCATGTCGTCGGTAACGATATCTTCGATGAACAGATCGCCCGCTTTCTTGCATGTGACCTTTTTCGTTTCGAGGCTACGCAATACGACGGTCCGCGACGTGTTGATCTCGATGCCGCCGTTGATCGGCGCGAAATGCTCGATAAACACGACTTTTGCATCGCCATCTTCGACGATGAAATCGGGTCTGGAATGCGAGTTGTAATCGATCCAGTTGCCGACGCCGAGAATGCGCCGGACCTTGCCGCGGATCTTCACGGGCTTCTTAATCGTGTACGCACCGGGGAAAAACACCGTCGTCGCGCCGCTGTCGATCGCTTTCTGGATCGCGTCGGCGGAGTCTTTATTGCCCGTCGGGTCGGCACCGAACTTGTCGACGATGGCCCAACTTTTCGGGTTGTCCCACGGCGTCTCGGGCGTTTCGCGAATCGGCAAATTCAGCGACTTCACCGGCACATCGAACGGGTTACTCGCCGTACCCTGATGCCATTCCACGATGTTCGGGCCGGCTTCGGTTTTCGATTTCTCTTCCGAAACGAGTGCGGCTTGGTATCCGGTCGTCGTAATATTCCGCGCGAAGAACGGAGCCTTACCCACAAGGATGGCGGTGTTTGCCCCTTTTAAGGAAGTCAGTTTGCTATCGAGCAGCACGGTGAAGCTCTTCGCGTCGATAGCGGGAACGCCGTTGACGCTTTCGAGGCCGCGAATGCTGATCGACTGCCCGAGGTTGGCGAGGCCGACCTTCGTTTGGCCCGATAACCGGATGCGTTCGAACGTCTGGCTGTTGACCGAACCCGCACAGCGAATGCCCGTTTCGAAGCCTTGCACGCGCAGATTTTTCGCAAGCATCGGGCCGTTCATATCGCGATGGCCGAGATCGAACCCGATGAAACCTTGGCCGTCTTGCGATACGACATCGACGTCGCGCACTGCACCGGTGTTGTTCGAATAAAATTGCAATCCGACCGCACCCGCGTTGCCGTTGCCGACGTCGAATGTGACGTTCTGAATGTAGTTGTGAAACCAATCCGCCGAGCCGAAGCCACCGCACCACATCATCGTTTGCGGGGCGTTCGCATCGGGGAACACCTTGTCTTTGAGGCGAAAGATCGTCTTCGCGGTGCTCTGCCCCTGAATGAAGTTGAAACCCCAGGCATCGTTGTTTTTACTGTTTTTCTTCGACCACATCAGCGGCTTGGAAATCAGATACGTGCCATTGGGGAAGTACAGAATCTTGTGGGAACCCATCACATCTAGCAGGGCTTTTTGGATGGTTGCCGTGTCGTCGGTGGTGCCGTTGCCCTTCGCCGAATACGGAGGTTTCGAAATATCCACGACTTCGGAAGAGGGTGGGAACGCGATGTTTGGCACTTCCGCGAAAAATTGCGGAACGAACAACATCGTGAGAACGAGCGAACAGAGACTGCGCATCATGAGTAGTTTTTCAAACGAGGGTGCGAATGAAAGGTATACCGAAATCGTGCGGTGAGCGCACGAAAGATTCGGTATTTTCTGGTGTAATTGCACGCTTGCAGATAGTCTAAAACTGTGCGTTCCGATGCAAACCAGGGGAGCTTTATGCCGCAGAAACCGATCGAGACGACGATCGAATTCCTGTCGAGCCAAAACGAATCGTTGCCGTCGACATCGGAAGAAACGGCGGGTCTCGAACCGAGCGCGACAATCGAAATGCCGCATTTCGCAGCGCCCACGCACGCAGAGGAGCTCGGACGACTCGGCAAATATCGCATTCAAAAAGAACTCGGTCGCGGTGGTATGGGGGCAGTGTATCTGACGTTCGACGAACGTTTGCAACGCCAAGTCGCTCTGAAAGTGATGCTGCCGAAGTTCGCCGCGAACGCGACGGCCAAGGATCGTTTCCTTCGGGAAGCGCGTGCGGCCGCGCAAATCTGTTCCGATCACATCGTGAACATCTACGAAGCCGACGAAATCGACGGCACGCCGTACATCGCGCTCCAGTTGTTGCAGGGCTATCCGCTCGATGATTACCTGAAAAAGAACGGTTCGCCGTCGCTAGCGCAAATCATTCGCATCGGCCGGGAGGTCGCAATCGGGCTGACGGCGGCGCACGAATTGGGCATGGTGCATCGCGACATTAAGCCGAGCAATGTCTGGCTCGAAGCGCCGAATGGCCGCGTCAAGATTCTCGATTTCGGCCTGGCGAAACCGGCCGAAGGGACCGAGATTGCCGAACTGACGGCATTGGGTGCGGTGGTCGGTACGCCCGCTTACATGGCCCCGGAACAAGGGCGGGGGCAAACGCTCGACGGCCGCGCCGACCTCTTCAGCCTCGGGTGCGTGCTCTATCGCCTGACCACGGGCAAACTGCCGTTCGCACGGACGACGCTGATGAGCATCTTGGTTGCCATCGCCATCGAAGATCCGACGCCGATACGCGAGTTAAACCCCGATGTGCCCGAACCGCTCGCGGACCTCATTCACCGGCTATTAGCCAAGAACGCCGCCGACCGGCCCGCCGATGCGCAAGCCTTGGTGAAAGAATTCGACGAGATCATCGAGCCGACCAAGACGTTGCCGATGTCTGTGCGCACGCAACAAAACCGCCCGTTGGCAGACAACGACACGTCAATCGACTCCGAAACATCGCAACCTCGGCTCGTCGATGACCAATCGCCCCGTCGCAAGTTCCCCACAATTCTCGTCGGTTCGTTGTTATTCGTGCTGATTGCGATCGTTTCGGTGGGCTTCATCGTAATGAAGATCACTAACAAAGGTGGCACCGTTACCGAACAGAACGCACCCCCAGATTCGAAGATCGAAGACGATGGCAAAACGGTAGCGAAGGTTTCCGATGTCGCTTCAAAGCCGCCGAAATTGGGTCCGAACTTGCCCGCCACCTTCAAGAACAAGTTGGGTATGGAGTTCGTGCGCGTGCCGAAAGGTACAGCTTGGTTAGGCGGGATGGCCGGTGGCCGCGGGAATGTGAAGGTCGAAATCCCGTCCGACTTCCACCTCGGTAAGTATGAAGTGACGCAGAGCGAATGGCAGGCCATGATGGGCAAGAACCCGAGCCACTTCACTTTCGCCTCACTGGGCAAAGACCAGTTGAAAGGGGTGAACCCGAATGACGTACCTCGCTTACCCGTGGATTCGGTCTCGTGGGACGACTGCCAGGCATTTATCGCGAAGTTGAACGATAAGGTGACGGATACGGGATTCGCCTACCGTCTGCCTACAGATGCCGAATGGGAGTATGCGTGTCGCGGCGGGTCGGTCGATCGGGATGCCAGCGGCTTCGATTATTGCTTCACCTATCCCGGCAACGGGATCACATCCAAGCAGGCGAACTGTAATGGGGATGGGACGCTGAAGCGAACAACGGTTGTGGGGTCGTACCCGCCCAACCCGTTCGGCCTGCACGACATGCACGGCAACGTATGGGAATGGTGCGACGACGATGGGCGGATCGAAGATGGCATCCCCCATAAAATTCATCGAGGCGGCGGTTGGTACAACGATGCCCGCCACTGCCGCGCCAGTTCTCGCGATTACAGCCCAGCCG
>JAYSYI010000688.1:0-2735 GCA_043727665.1 Limnoglobus sp.
TCTGACGTTCCGCATCTTGAACGAGCTTTCGCAAAATGATCGCGCAGAGCGTTTCAGGGCGATACTTCTCGCCGCTGACGAGCCGCCCGAAATCGGGCAAGCCCATGCGGCGTTTCATGAGCGTCGCAACGCGCTCGGGGTGCTCCATCATGACGTCGATCGCGGGCAGCCCGACAATCGCTTCGCCATCGCCGGTAAGGTACACCGCCGACGGCGTGAGTAAGTCGCCATCGCGGTTCGGCAACGTGTACGGCTTCCCGCGATCGTCGAGTGTGGCGATGGCGGAGTAGGTCGTGCCGAGGTCGATACCGACGGTTGCCATTGCGGAGTTCGCATCGGGGAATGGTTCAGCGCATATCCAAATTGTAATGAGGAACCCGCACCGATGGCAGTGACATCGGTATCTTCCGCAAAAGGGAAGACGTTACAACCCAACGTCGTTCCGCGCTTTGCTTCGAATTGTTACTTCGCTGGCAGTTCGAGGTCGATTGGCTTCAGTTCCATCGTTGCGCCCACGATGTTGTTCGGGAAGCCTTTCGAGCCGTCTTTGCCCATGTGGAAGCCACCTTCGTGGCGATAGAACACACGAATCGCACCGGCGGGGGCATCCTTGATTTCGTACCTGCCATCGGCATCGGTCACGGCGAAGTACGGGTGGTCGAAGATCATGACGAGGCCCTTCATCCACGGGTGGATGTTACAGGCGTACGTCGCTTGTGACCGTTGTGCCTTCAACGCTTTTTCAGGATTATACTCTCCGCCGGCTGCGATCGTCTGATTGAACGAAAGATCGTCCGAGTTGAAGTTCGTGTTGTGCGGAACGGGCGAGCTGTTTTTAATGAGCAGCGTATCGCCGGTGCGGGCCGCAAATGCACGCGGGATGAACTGGCAACACGGCTGATCGATCACGATTTCTTTCGGCTTCGCGTTCGCCAGAGCTGGATTGATTGCTGCGGGATCGAAGGTGTCGCCAACGGCGGGCTTCAGATACACCCAGACGTTCTTGACGCCTCCGTTCTTCGGGTTCACGATCAGGTCTTCGGCCGTCAGTGGCCCCTTCGACTGGCAGTGCGCCACATCGGTGGTGACGTTCACAAGTGCCGGTTTCTCAAGGGCTTTGAGCTTGAGATCGGACAATTTGACTTGCCCTTTAATCGTCACCCACTTGGGTTGTGCCACGGCAACGTTGGAGCCGAAGGCAACGAGCGACAGCCCGAGGTAGGCGATTAGCGTACGAATCCGCAATACGGTCATGGAAAACTCCACAGTTGAGAGGTTCGAAAGCGAGTCGGGGTGGGTTCGGACAATAACATTTTCCGCGACCACCACCGCGTTGGCAACAGTGTCCAGATACATTTTGCGGAAACTAGCCGACGCGGTTCAGGATTTGTAGCGTCTCGGCGTGCAATTTCCCATTGCTCGCGATGACATCGGGCCGGTGAATGTTCGGCGTGTCGTCCCAATCGGTGAATCGGCCACCCGCTTCTTCTACGATCACTTTCGTTGCGGCCACGTCCCAGGCGTTGACGCCGTGCTCGACCATGATCTCGCACGAACCCTGTGCCACCAGCACGAAACCGTAAAAATCGCCGTAGCCACGTTGCCGTTGCGTTTTTGCTGCGAGTTCGAGGAATGTCTGTTCGCGGCCTGCTTTGCGGAACCAGCCGACGCTCGAATAGCAGAGCAGCGCTTCGTTTAGTTTATCGACATTCGAGACGTGAATCGGCTTGTCGTTGCGGTACGCGCCATCGCCACGCAGGGCACGGTACATCAGCCCCATCGCGGGAACGTACGCCACGCCGGCGATCTGTTCGTCTTTATATTCCAACCCCAACAGCGTCGCCCAGATGGGGATATGCCGCACGAACGAGCGCGTGCCGTCGATCGGGTCGATGATCCAGCGGAAGCCGGAGGTGCTGTCTTGGTTGCCGAATTCCTCGCCGAGGAAGCCATCGTTCGGGAAATGCTTTTTGACTTCCGCGCGAATCAGTTCCTCGGCCCGTTTGTCGGCGATGGTAACGGGGCTGTTGTCCTTCTTCCATTCGACGGCAAAGTCGGTGTCGAAGTATTGCATCGCGAGGTCGCCCGCTTGCCGTGCGACATTGATGGCGAGTTCGTACCGCGATTTCCATTCCGGGTTCATGTGCGTCCAGTACCAGTGAGCATTGCGGAATCGTGCCATTGCTCAAATGATACGAATCCGCCCCACATCATTTCACGCGCATGGCGACGAACGAACGATCGAACGGATAGATCGTGCTGTTGTCGCCTTGCACATTAAATCGAATGAGTTCGAGGCGTTGCTGTTCGGCGAGCATTCGTGGGTCGTCGGCGGAATCGAATTGGCCGACGCAAACGAGGCTTCCACTGAGCGTGTGCAGGACGTACGCTTCTGCTGCACGGGGTGTGTTGTTCGTCGGTTTTAACTCGCGTAACATCTTCGCGAGGTTGACCGCCAATCCGGCCGTGCGGTCGATCTGATCGCGACGCACCGATGTCGGCTTACGCGATTTCATGCTGGAATCGGCGTCTTTATCTTTGACTTCAATCAGCGGTGCATGAAACGACTTCACGACGATCGTCCACGGTTTTTGAATCTTCAACACCGATAGCGGTTCGTCTTGGTTCATGCGAATCACGAGCGGATCGTTGCCACTTTCGGCGGTCGGCACCATCTGTGCAACCGGGTTGCGAACGACGAACGCCGTCAGGAACGGGTTCATGAACGCGATCTG
>JAYSYI010000689.1:0-8393 GCA_043727665.1 Limnoglobus sp.
GTCTTGAGAGTGGCCTTCGAATCTTTGACGTAAGTCGACTTGATTCGTTCGTCGATCGACTCGTACTTGCGGTTCTTATTGTTGTCGTTCTCGTTCAACTGGCCGACGTTGTATGGCGGGTTGCCGATGATGATATTAATCGGAGAGAACTTCTGCTTCTCGACGCGATCCGTGTTGCGTTCGCTGAACAGCGATGGCTGCCGTTCTGCCGTCAGGTCGAGCGTGTCCGCGAAGCATAGCCCCTCGAAAGGTTCGTAACTGCCGGTGAGTTCGCCGTAGGCGTGTTCGATGTTCAGTGCGGCGATGTAGTACGGTAACAGCATCACCTCGTTGGCGAAGAGTTGTTTCTTGTACACTTCCGGCAAGTTCTTCTTCGGCACTCGTCGCATGAGGTTGACGATGAAATTGCCGGTGCCGGTGCAGGGGTCGAGAATTTTGACTTCCTTCGAGCCGAGCGTCAGACCGAACTCGGTTTTCAATACTTCGACGACGCTCGCGCACATGAAGTCGACAATCGGCTGCGGCGTGTAGACGATGCCGTGCGTGTCGGCGGTCTTGACCGAATAACCCTGGAAGAATCGCTCGTAGACGGTGTTCAGGAAGTGCTGTTTGTCGGCGAAATCGTCGATTGTCTCGGCGGCGGCTTCGATGGCCTTGTAAAACTTGTCAAGCGCTTTGAGGAAGTCGGCCCGGCTGAAACTCTTGCTCACCAATGCGGCGATCACCGTCTCGACTTCCGCCGCGATCACGTTCCGCTTCGTGAACTCATCGTCGTGAAAAATCTTGCGGAACAGCCGCTCGGTGAGCAGGTGTTGCACCAGCATTTCGTCGACCGCTTCGCGGCGGATATTCGGGTTCAACGCGGTCTGGCAGAGCGTGAAGAAGCCATCGAAGGCGGTCTGAAATTGGGCGTTATCCTTGTGTGCCTTGTCGAGAATCTTTTTCAGCCCTTCGGCGAGTTCGGGCACGCGGTCGCGGAACTCATCGACGGCCTGATCGAACCCTTCGATGTCGGGTTCGGTGTAGCGGTAGAAATCGGTCAGCAACCCGGCGACATCGTGCGCTTTCCGCAAGTCGTAGTTCGCCGCCACCAGACCGTTCTGGAACAGCACCGCCCGCGTCGTGTCTTCGAAGATGGTGTTCGTCAGCGGGTAGCCTTTGTCCCGCTTCTTGCGAATCTCGCTGTCGAGGTCGTCGTTCGTGTCCTTCGCTTCCCAGTAGCCGCGGCGGAGGAAGTTGCCGTCCTGGAGTGTGCCGTCGGGATAGATCGTCTTCGCGCCGACCTTCATCGCCTTCTTCGGGATCAGCGTCCAACCGTGCGGCTTGGCGGTCACTGCGAGGAGATGCGAGAACGCCGTCTCGGTGGCCCCTTCGTGCGATGCGCGGTGGTCGGCGTACTGCTGCAAGGTCGCATGGTACGCGAGGATCGCAGGATCGGTCGCACGAACGTTCGTCGGCAGGCTCATCAAAAATATCCTCGGCGTGGACGGGGCATCTTACCAGAAGCGAGAGTGGAACGATATCTGCGATGATTCCATTTCGCGGCACCCACACGATTTCCAGAAGTCAAAAAGTCGCAGGCGATGTGACGTAAGTCGGAATTCGTGACGTGCGCAAAGTGACACCAAAGTGTCGCGAAATGACATCAAAAAGGCGCGCCATGACATCAAAAAGGCGCGTCCGGTCGATTTTTGGTCGCATTCGGTCGCGCAACGGTCGGTAGTTACGTCGAGTACCAATCGAATCGTTTTCGACGTAACTTACTACACCAGTTACGTTTACGGCAAAAACCCTCAAAAAAATCCGCAAAAGCCGATCAAAAAGTGGCGTTTTGAGACAGAAAAACACCCCAAAAAACGGTTTTGGAGCGTTCGCAATTTGGACTTACGTCGATTATGAAAGAGCAAAAACGGTCAATCATCGATCACAGCGGGGATCTTCAACGGCTTGTTCGGATTTACCGGCTTGGGAGTATCGTCCTCGGCTTCGATCGTGATTAAGTCCTTCGAAGCATTCGGATCGAGTTCGACTTGCAGCGGCTGCGTGTACTCCTGGCCATCGACATTCAGCACGACGCGGTACGTGCCAATCGCGCCGCGGCTACCCGGCCCAACGGGCCAAACGACGCGGTGATAATCCGCAGTCTTTTCGGCTTTCGGGAAGTCAATAATGCTCTTGCCATTTACATCGACGACCTTGATCGTCAGCTTCTCCGCCGGTTTCGTCAGTAGGTATTCGATCGTCGCGCCGCTACGCGGATTTTGGCCGACGAACTTGCGATCGCTACTGCTATAAGGCGATTCGCCGCCACTGCCGGTCTTCCAGCGTATCGCCGTGGCGGGGGCGAACAGCGTCGCTTTCGCCTTCATCGCATCGGGCTTCATCTGTCGCAGGCTGGCAACGTCTATCACCCACACACTGCGGCCATGCGTAGCCACAACGAGTTCGCTCGCCACGGTCGGCTGCGCGAATTCATGAACGGCCACGGTCGGCAGATTCCCACCGAGCTTGGCCCAACTTAAACCGCGATTCGCACTGACGAACGCGCCGAATTCGGTGCCACAATACAGCATGTCTGTGTTGACGAGATCCTCGCGCAAACAGCGTGTGCTACCGAACGCGGGCAGGTTCGCCACGATCGGCTTCCAGGTTTTGCCGAGGTCTTCGGTAACGAAAATGTATGGCTTATCGTCGTCCGAACGGTGGGCATCAAAGCAGGCGTAACAGCGGCCTTCTTTGTCCTTCGACGCTTCGAGTGTGGCCACGCAACGGAAGCCCGGCAACCCTGCGGTTTTGAGTGATTCCGTAACGTTCGTCCAGGTGGTGCCAGCATCTTTCGTGACCCATACGAAGCCATCGTCGGTACCGGCCCAGACGACATCCTGATTGACCGGCGATTCGCTGAGTGCGGTCGCACTACCCGCTTTCGTGCGGGTGATTTCGGGTGAGATTTTGCGAAGGTCCGCACCCTTCTTAACCGAGCGCCAGACGTATTCGCCCGCCGCGTAAAAGATACTCGGGTTGTGGCTACTGAGGATGTACGGCGTGTTCCAGTTGAAGCGTTGGATCGGCTCGCTTTGCTTCTGTGGCGGGCGAATGAAGCCACGTTCGCCGGTGCGGAAGTTGCGCCGGCTCATCATCCCGCCTTGGCTTTCGGTGTAGATCAATTCCGGGTCGGTCGGATCGACGCGGCAGACGAAACCATCGCCGCCATTGACGTAAACCCAATCTTCGTTGACTGCGCCGTAGCTGCGCAGCGAGTTCGACGGACCACCCCAACTGCCGTTATCTTGCAAGCCACCGTAGACGCGATACGGGCGTTTGTTATCGACCGCGATGTGATAAAACTGACCGAGTGCGACGTTGTTTAAATGGTCCCAGTTCAAGCCTGCATCGTAAGTGACGTAGTAGCCACCATCGCAGCCGATAATCAGGTGCTTGCCGTTCTTCGGATTGATCCAAAGTGCGTGGTGGTCGACGTGAACGCCCTTCGCTGGCCCCGTACGGAATGTCTTGCCGCTATCGGTCGATTTCCACAACCCGGTATCGCTCGTGATATAGATTGTTTTGTCGTCGGTCGGATCGACGCGGATCACGCTGAAATACATTGGCCGCGGGTTCAGGCTGTTGATGCGTTTCCAGGTGTCGCCACTATCGGCGGAGACGTAAATACCGCCCGTTTGGAAGCCGTCCTTGCCCTGTTGTTCGATCGCGTTCGGTTGCTGGCCGCCCAACCCGAGCGCGTACGGCTTGGTCGCCGTGGGGCCGCGCGTTGCGGGTGTTCCGAGTATGATTTCAAACTCTTTCTTTTCGGTACCGCGAAGCACGCTCAGTTTCAGCTTGTCGCCGGGCTTGCGTTCGTTGCCCACCGCTTCGAGGTATTCTTCGGGCGACTTGACCGGCTTTCCATCGACGACAACGATTTCATCGCCTTCTTTCAAACCCGCTTTATCGGCGGCTCCGCCTTCGATCAGCGTGCCGATCTTCGCCCCTTTCTCGCCCGCCGCAAGTCGGTAACCCGCACTGACATGCGGCCCGCGACTCGGACCCGTACGCGGATTAATCCCAGTTCCCACGGGACGATTCGCAAGCACGACTTCGAGCACGGCCTCTTTCCCGTCGCGATTGACGGTCAACGCGAGTTTGTCGCCCTCTTTCTTCGTCTGTATGACTTGAATGAGCGCTTCGTAGTTTTCGAGCTTCTTGCCATCGGCAGCGATGACGATCTCGTTGGCCTTCAGGCCCGCTTTCGCGGCGGGGCCATCGGCGGTGATTTCCGTTAGCTTCGCGCCGCCGCCTTCGATCGATTCGCCAGTAATGCCCATGAACACTTGCTTCGGTGGATCGCCGGTGCCAACCTTCTCGGTATCGACGATCGCGTAAACGAGGCCCTTCGTTTTGGTCGAATAATCGAGTCCGATTCGCCCCGTCTTGACGGATGGCAGGCCGTTACCTGCGTTGGTCTTCGGGTCGTTGATCTTCTTCCAGACTTTACCGCCATCGACCGTTTTCCAGATGCCACCACCGGGGCCGTGCGTGATGATCGGCCCGTACGTATCGGGGACGGGAGCCTCGCCGAAGAAGCCATCGAACTCGTCGCGTTTGCGTTCCCAGAGTGCGGCAATTAGTGTTTCCGGTGCGTTCGGGTCGAGGCGCATATCGATGACGCCGGTCTTGTCGTCGACGACCAGCACGTTCTTCCACGTCTTGCCGCCATCCTCCGTCTTCCAAACGCCACGCTCGCCACCGACGCCGTAAAGGCGTCCGAGTGCCCCGACGTAAACGATCTCCGGGTTCTTCGGGTGAATAAGAATCTTCCCGATCTGGAACGACTTTTTGAGCCCCATATTCGCCCAGGTTTTGCCACCGTCGATGCTCTTGTACACGCCATCGCCGTACGACACCGAGTTGCGCGGATTCGCTTCGCCGGTGCCCACCCAAACGAGGTCCGGGTTCGTTTGGCACACCGCCACATCGCCGATCGAAACCGTCGTTTGCGTGTCGAATTGATGGTCGAACGTGGTGCCGTTGTTCACGGTCTTTAGCAACCCACCCGATGCCGTCGCCACGTAGTAGGTCGTCGGGTCCGCATCGTAAACCGCGAGTGCCGTGATGCGCCCGCCCATGTTTGCGGGGCCGATGCAACGCCAGGCCATTTTCTTGAGAATCGACTCGGGCAGCGTCCCAACGGGCGGTTCGGGAATCGCGGGCGTTACTGGTGGCGCAGGCTTGGTTTTCGCCTCCGCAAGCTTCTTTTGTAGGTCAGCGATCTGCTTTTCGATCGTCTCAATGTCTTGTTTCTGATCCGAACGAACGGGCAAAGCCACTGCGAAACCGAACAGCATCGCGAGGATGCCCACGCCGCCAAGTTTGCGATATCGATTCACGGATGCGATCTCAGGAGGATTGCGAGTGCGTTTTCGAGCAACTGGGTAATACGGAGAAAGAGTACCCATTGCGGCGATTGTAAGGGCGCTCGCCGGAAATTGCCACATCGCGAGTTGCAGCGTCGCACAATTTGCAAAAAATGAGGCCGCAAATCCCGTTTACCCGAATACCTCGGCGAGCCGCAGGTGTTGCGGGATGTCGAGCGATTCCGCACGTAAGGTGCCGTCGATGTCGAGTGCCTTCAGCTTGGCATCGACGTCGGGTTTTTCGCGGCGGCCACGGGGCGAACCGGCGAGTGCGGAACGCAGGTTCTTGCGGCGGTGGATGTACAAATCGCGCAAGAACGCACGGAACTTGGGCACGTCGCCGACGAGCTTTCGCTTTGCGGCGTTCGGGATGATTCGCACGATGGCCGAATCGACTTTCGGCCTCGGGTAGAAGTTCCCCGGCAACACTTTGCGGATCGTTTCCACGTCGGCAATGCTTTGCACCAGCACGCTGAGTGCATTGTAATCTTTCGTGCTTACCGAGGCTCTTAGCCGTTCGGCGATCTCCCATTGCACCATCACGACCATCCGCTCGATGTTCGGTCCGTCGACGAGCAAATTACTAATCAGCGGGGTGGCAATCACGTACGGTAAGTTGGCGATCAGCTTGCGGCTCGTGCAACCTTGCTTCGCCATCGCGGCTTCCCACGCGGCGAGCATATCGGGGTTCAGTAAGCTCTTTCGCGCGAGGCAATCGCCGTGAATAAATGTGACGTTCGGTCGAATGCCGACGATCTGCCGGGCGACGGGGGCGAGGCTCGAATCGATCTCGATACTGACGACCGCCCCCGATCGTTCGGCGAGTTTCGCGGTCAGCGATCCAGTACCCGTGCCGACTTCGAGAACGGCATCTTCCGGCCCGAGATCGCCTTCGCGAACGATCAGATCGACGAGATTGATGTCGATCAGGAAGTTCTGGCCGAGCTTGCTCTTCGCTTCGAGGCCGTGCGCGGAAAACAGGCGGTTCAGGTACGACAACGTCTGCCGCGGCGACGGGACGTTCGATTCGATTTCTTCCGGCTCGTCTTTTCTCATATCCGATTTAGATAGTGATACTGAGACTCTTGAACAGTTTTTGCACGTGTTTCGCCAGAAGATCAGTTTCCAAATTGACCGTTGTCCCGACTGGTTTGAAGCCCAAAGTGGTGTGCGCGAGCGTGTGAGGGATGAGCATCACCGTGAATCGACCGCGTGTCACATCGACGAGCGTCAGGCTAATTCCGTCAATCGCAATCGAACCTTTTGTCACCATTAATTCGTCGAGCGATTTCGGGCAATCGAACGCAATCGTCTCCCAATCGCCGTTCTGCGTGCGTTCGGCAATCGTGCCCACGGCGTCGACATGCCCCGTCACAAAATGCCCGCCCAACGAGTCGCCGACGCGTAAAGCTCGCTCCAGATTCACGCGGTTGTCTAAGACTAACTCGCCGAGATTCGTTCTCTGAAGAGTCTCGGGGCCAGCCTGGAACCGGAACGATTCGTCGTCGTGTTCGACGACGGTGAGGCAGACCCCATTGACTGCGATACTCTCACCGAGCACGAGGTTTGGGGCGAAAGATGGCTCCGCGATTCGGAGCACGCGACCGCCGTGGCCATCGTCTGCGATGGCGGTGATGCGGCCGAGCGATTGAATGAGTCCGGTGAACATGCGAGAATCTTATACGGAACGCCTCGACAAACGAAACGAATCGCGGTATTGACGGTGAAAGTTTTTTGCGGAACGAATCTTCTGGGGGATCGATTCGGATGGGAATGCTCGATCATTGGCACCCGATTTACCCGAGCCACAGCCTGCGACGTAAGCCGGTGGAAGTCAAGCTCGCCAGTCAATCGATCTGCTTGTTTCGCACGACAAACGGCACGATTGCCGCCGTGGATAATGCCTGCCCGCACCGGCGGATGAAACTCAGTTACGGCACCGTCGTCGGCGACCGGATTCAGTGTAAATATCACGGCTGGACGTACGACAGTTGCGGCAACGGCGAAAGCCCCGGCACGCCGAAAATGACCACTTGCACCAAAAGTTACGACGTTCGCGAAGAGCACGATTTCATCTGGTTGAAGTCCCGCGACAGCAACCCCGTGTTCCCGCTGATTAACATTAAAAAATACTACCCCATCGGCACGTTCCAGCACATCGTGCCCGCCCCGCTCGAACTCACCGTCGACAACTTCACCGAGATCGAACATAGCGGCACCGTTCACGATACGTTCGGGTACGATTTGGACCGGATGCACGAGGTGAAAGTCCGCTTCGACCAAACCGAAGACACGATCAGCGTTGCGAACGTCGGCCCGACGAAACGGATTTTCCGCCCGTTCGCCTGGATGCTCGGCATCCGCCACGACGACCACTTCCACGACGACTGGACGACGCACTTTTCGCCCGTTTACAGCGTCTACGACCATTACTGGACGACGCCCGATGGTTCCAAGGATCGCCTCGTGCGCTGGCGGTTGTACATGTTCTTCTGGCCAATCGATGCGGAAAATACCTGCGTCACGTCGTTCGTTTATGCGAAGTCGAAATACCCCGGCCCCTCCGGTGGTTTGCACCTGTTCAAACACGTATTTCGCCGCGAAGTCGATCGCGAAGTTCGGCAAGACATCTCGATGCTCGAAAACCTCGCCGACCGCAACATCAGCATCGAAGGCTTGAAATTAAGCCGATTCGACAAAGTTCTCGGCCTCACCCGCGAGCGAATCGACCGCATCTACCGCGGGAAAACCCCCAAGTGATGCGAAGTGGCCGTTGACGTTGTTTTTGGCTCATCCTGGTTTTGGTTGGCCTCACCATTTCGGAGTTTTCCAAACGCCAGTCTTCCGGCCTGAAGGGTTCGTTCTACCAGCCCAAGGCTTTGCCGGCAACGCCTTGGGTATGGTGGTGAAATGTTCATCGGCCCTGAAAGGGCCGTTCAATTTGCAACGCCTCTGCGATCTCATTGTTGCAACGTAACC
>JAYSYI010000690.1:0-2733 GCA_043727665.1 Limnoglobus sp.
GGATTGGATGGAGGCAAGCGATCTATGTCCATGGCAACATTCGATACTCTGAAATTCGCGAATGCGTTGAAAGCGGCAGGGGTATCCGACCGTCAGGCGGAAGCCGAGGCGGTCGTGTTAGCGGAAGTGTTTTCGATCAACTTTCGCGAAGTGGCCACGAAGGAAGATCTGAAACGGGCAGTCGCTGACGTCGAAACCAAACTGCGCGAAGTCGAACAGCGATTGAATGCGAAGAGCGATTTATTACGCAGCGAAGTTTACGCGAAGATCGATCAAGCGAAAGCGGAGTTGAACACGAACCACACCAAATTGACGGGCGATATGTATCTGCTGCGTTGGATGTTTGGCCTGTTGATTTCGCTCGTTCTCGCCATCTTCGTGCGGTTGTTTTTCTTCCAAAAAACGAATATGTAGTTGCGAAAAGAATACCCGAAATTGCACAGCCTCACCGCCGCGTTTAAAGCCAGGAAACTGTTGCCGAGATGAGAAGACACGAGCCGCTGAGATAGCCGGCGGCTCATCGTTTGTCTACTTGTCTTCTTTTTTCTCGACCTTCTTCGCGGGCTTTAGCGTGAAGCTGAATGCGGTATCGTCGTCGAACTTCTTGGGGCGGTCGCCGCCCATGCCGTCGTAAGTCAACTTGAGTTCGTCGCCTTTGAGTTCCAGGATACCCTTGGCTTTCGTGCCTTTCAGGTTCTCCATCGGCGCTTCTTTGATTTCCATGTCGATCGAGATGGGGCTAGTCTTCGCGTCGACAGTGTAGCTGAAGGCGAACAACACTTTGTCGCCTTCCTTCAGCGAAATCATGTCCTTGGTGAAGGTATACATGCCCTTCTTGGCATCGTCGCTGAGGTCTTTGCCCATTTTTTTGCCGGCGGAGATCGTCCAGTCGCCGAGCAACTTGGTGGCGTCGAACTCGGTGGGTTTCTTGTCTTCGGCGAATACGGGGGCGGCCATCGCGATGACGACGGCGATGGCCCATGTGCGAATACGACTCATGTGAAGATCCTCTTCGATACAAAGCGAGACATGTGAGGTCCGGGTACGTCCCGCACCTTCGCAGACGATTTTACGCTCACGTTCTACGCGGTCAATGGATGCGATCAAAAGGATCGCGCAATTTCGCAAGATCGTCACATTCGATAAAATGCGTACGAATTCACTTCCGCTTCCGTAGAAATCTCTTCTCTAATTCGGCAAACCGCGTTAAGCTAGTGATATTCTGCACCTCTTCTGGGAGTTCGTTATGCGTCGTTTCCTCTGTGCGATGGCGTTCGGCCTCGCCACCTGTTTGGTTGTGTCTGCCGATGGCGCACCCCCCGGTACGACACTGTCAGATTTCGAACAAGCCCTAATTGCGGCACAGGCACAAGTACCGGACGGGCAGCTGCTCCGCGGTCGAGTCGAAGGTCTGAAAACGGGCGGCTCGGTTTTCGGCTTCTACTTCTGGAAAAATAACCGCGTCGTCGAAATCGAAATCAATCAGACGGCCACCGCTTCGGACGTCACGAAAGTGAAGGACGAGCAAAAACCCGAAGACGTCAAAGACATCAATCCCGATGTTGCCGCACTCGTCGGTAAGTCGTTGAAGTCTAAGATTCCCGAGGGGCGGCTTCTCGAAATCGCCGCCGACAACCTCAAGGGCACGAAACTGTCCGAAGTGAAATATGAAAAAGACGGCGACAAGCTCATCCTCGTCATCGGTGATATCCGCATTGATGCGGCCACTGGCCAAATCCTGCCGAAGTAACGAATTCATTTCTTCACCCTTGGCGGAGAATCGTCGTGGCGAGATTCCTTCGTCGGGGTTTCACGTTAATCGAAATTCTCGTCGTGATCGCGATCATCGCGATCCTCATTGGACTGTTGCTGCCCGCCGTGCAGAAGGTACGTGAAGCGGCGGCGCGTGCGAAGTGCATCAACAACCTGAAGCAACTCGGCCTTGCGCTACACACCTATCACGATCTGAATCAGCACCTGCCGCACGCCTACAACGAATATTGGAACTTCCGCGAGCCGACAGATAGCCCGTTGCCGCCGGACCCGCGACCGCACAAAAGCTGGGCGACGCTGATTCTCCCGCAAATCGAGCAGCAAAACCTCATCGACATCGGCGTGTTGAACGCGCAACAACGGGCGGTATCGATCTACACGTGCCCCTCGGACCCGCGTCGGAACTTCATCTCCGACGGTGGGCATTACAAACACATCGGTAACCAATTCGGCCTGACGTCGTATCTCGCCGTCGAGGGCAGTGGCTACCTGCGTGGGCCATCGAAGACGAACTTGAGCTTGGAATTCGGCGGGCCGAAAGATGGCATTCTCTACCGCAGTTCGGCAACGACGATGGTCGAGATTACCGATGGCACGAGCAACACGGTGATGGTTGGCGAGCGCCCGCCGTCGCCGGAGAAAGACCAAGATTGGGGCTGGTGGGCGTGGTCCGCGTACGACAGTGCGCTCGCCGTCGTCGACTATCGCAACATCATCGCGCCGGAATGCCCGAAGCCCTCGACTTACGGGCCGGGGCAATTCAACGACCGCTGCCACGCACAACACTTTTGGAGTCCGCACTCCGGTGGCGCGAACTGGCTCTTCGGCGATGGCTCCGTGCGGTTCCTGAACTACTCCGCCACCGTAATTTTGCCCGCGCTCTCGACCCGCGCGGGCAACGAAGTGATCGATCAATCGCTGATTCAATAACGCAGCTATCGTCCTTCGTTCTCGAACTGG
>JAYSYI010000691.1:0-2721 GCA_043727665.1 Limnoglobus sp.
GGCCGCTGCCCGCGCCAAGTGTACGAACAACCTGAAGCAACTCGGGTTGGCGATGCACGCATTCCACGACGTGCAAGTGAAATTCCCCGCGAATCAGCAGCAGATCGGTACCAACGTCTGGGAATCGCTCAGCGCCCCGGAATGTGAAGCCGGAACTGTTGCGAGTCGAAGCAGATCGGTACCAACGTCTGGGAATCGCTCAGCGCCAGCTATTTCATTCTCCCGTACATCGAGCAGAATAACCTGTTCGCGCAGTTCGTGATCCCCACGAATGCACCGCCTCCCGGGCAGGCGATTGCCGGTGCGGGCAACGCCGCCAACTGGTCGACGAACTACGGTTTACTCAACACCAAACTTTCGGTGTTTCAATGCCCATCGGCCCAAGCCGGCCCGCAACGTGGCTCGCACCCACAAGGTTGGGACGGTCCCGGTTCCAACTATGGCTGGAGCACCGGTAGCCGCATCGAAGCGATCTGGTACGGCAAGAACGGCAACGGCATGATTTCGCAATCCGAACAGCGGAAAATGGCACAAGTCACCGACGGACTTTCGAACACGATCCTCGCTTCGGAGATGCTTTCCGGCTCGGGGCGTACGGGCGGTTCGGGCCTGTACCCGTTCGACATTTTCTATGCGGGTGATGGTGCGTTCAATTCGGTGGCCAATCGCGATTTCCCATCGCAAACGGAGATGGACGCGATCGGCACGGCCGCGAAGAACAGCCCCGTCGGTTACAAGTCGAATAACGGCACAATGTGGGGCTGGTACGCCGCCGCGCATTCGTCGCTGACGACGTCCGCACCACCGAACTGGCAATGGCCGAGCGCAGGTGGCAACTGCTGCCCCGGCGGTTCGCACGACTGGACGTTTGCCGTGCTGCCGCCGCGCAGCCTGCACACGGGCGGCGTCAACGCACTGCTCGGCGACGGCTCGGTTCGCTTCCTGCGAAACACCATCGACCTGCTCACGTTCCAACGCCTCGGTCATGCCAGCGACGGCGGCGTACTGGGCGAATTTTAAGCACACGCGACTTCTCGCAAGATGGCCCGTCCACAGTTTTGGGCGGGCTTTCCTTTCCCCCTACTCCCCGAGGCTTTTATGAATCGACGTTCAGCAATCGTTGTCGCTTGGCTGCTCGCACTCACAACCTTCGGTTGTGGCGGTGCAACAAAGCAAGAAGAAATCGAGGTCAAGCCGCTCGACCCGATGGTCCAAGTGAAATCGACGTTAATGAACTACGTCAACGGAAAACAACTCGGTAGCGAAGTGACGAGCTACGAGTACATGGTGAACGAAGTCCGGAAGACGAACCCAGAAAAAGCGGACATTCTGAAGGCGGGTTTCGATGTGCTGGAAAAGACCAAAGGCAGTCCCGCCGCAAAAGCGAGGGAACTCATGAAGAAGCTCGGCATCGAAGAAACGAAGTGAACCTCGCACGCATTCCGTACGCGGCGGTTGATTTACAACGCTGCTAGTACGGCGTCGCCAACGTCGTTTGTTGTGGCGGTGCCGCCGAGGTCGGGGGTTCGCGTGCGGCCTTCTTTTAGCACTTTCGCCACCGCGTCGCGGATCGCTTTTGCGGCCTTGGCTAACCCGAGGTGATCGAGCATCAGCCCGGCGCTCAGGATTGCGGCCATTGGGTTCGCGATGCCTTTCCCGGCGATGTCTGGCGCGCTGCCGTGAACTGGCTCGAACATGCTCGGGAACGCTTTCGTCGGGTTGATATTCGCACTGCTGGCGAGGCCGATACTGCCGGTGACGGCGGCGGCGAGGTCGGTGAGGATGTCGCCGAACAGGTTGCTCGCAACGATCACATCGAACGATTCCGGCTTGCGAACGAGGTCCATCGCGGCGGCATCGACGAGGAGCGGTGACGATTGCACATCGGGATAATCCTTTCGCACCGTCTCGAACACTTCATCCCACAACCCGAGGCTGTACACCTGTGCGTTGGACTTCGTAATGCTCGTGAGTTTCTTACGACGCAAGCGTGCGCCCTCGAAGCCGGCACGCAGAATCCGCTCGCAGCCGCGCCGAGTGAACACGCCGGTTTGCACGGCCACGGTATCGGGGGAGTTCGGGTAAAGCACGCCGCCCACGGGGGCATATTCGCCTTCTGTGTTCTCGCGATACACGACGATATCGATGCTACCCGCCGCTTTGTTCTTTAGGGGGCACGGTACGCCATCGAAAAGGTACGATGGACGCAAATTCACGTACTGATCGTACTTGCGACGCATCGGCAGCAGCAGTTCGTGAACGGTAATTTTATCGGGGACATCGGGGCTGCCGACCGCGCCGAACAAGATCGCATCGTGCTTGGCGAGGACATCCCAGCCATCGACGGGAAGCATCCGGCCGTGCTGCTTGTAGTAGTCGGTGGACCAGGGCAGTTTATTCCACTTGAGTTCGGAATCGTCGTATTTGACTGCCGCCTTCTGGGCTGTGCGGATCGCGTGTTCGATGACTTCCGGCCCGATGCCGTCGCCGCCGATGACCGCCACCGTGTGTACTGCCATTGCTACCGTTCTCCGTTTGGGTTATGCCCACACTGCCCGATCGGCGCATTCGTCGTTCCGCGAGCAAACGACGTGCAATCGGGCGTATTCTGGCGACATTTTCCGAAGTCGACCCGACTCGACACGTCTTCCGCGTGCAAAGTGTAGGTGTATGAATTCGCTGTGCTTGATTTAGCCGCCCAGGAGGGTGGGTCAAGATGAT
>JAYSYI010000692.1:0-2713 GCA_043727665.1 Limnoglobus sp.
AAGGTTTCGCACATGACGTTCCCGGATGATTGGCCCGAGGGATGCCCACCTGCCGGCGCAATGGATGCATCGGGCGAAGTCTTTCGGATGGTACGCATAAATCCGCCTAATGCTGACGACTTCAAGTCGTTTACAGAACTGGGTATCGAGCGAGGCGACCCGATTTTATGCCGTGGTATCTCGGTTTTTGTGCTTCGAGCGGATTCGGAACATGCGGCAAGAAAGTTCCGCAACATGGGCAAAATCCTGACGCATGGAGTTTTGCTGGCCGAGCATGGGAAGTCCAAACAAACTGGCAAACCCAGTCATACAACGTGGTGGCCCTACGTGGAAGTGAATCGGCTGAGTTTGTTTGCTGTAATAGGTACTGTAACATGATGAGCGAAGTAAAAGGACAATTTGTCGATCCCACACGGTTTAAACCGTTTGAACCGAATGAGGTTCTGTACGATTTTGAAGGCCCTAAAACGTTCACGTTCTTCGACGCCGAACGGGAATTTTGTCTGGCGATTTGGTTCGACGAAGACCGCGAACGAGTTCGCTATTTCGTTGTCCCTTTCTCCGTTGCACTTTTGGCCAAATTGAAAGAGGGGCTAATCACGGTTCGCGAAGCACTCGACCAACCAAGATTGTGGTTGGTCGATGTTGATAATCTTATGGTCCCAATCGCTGCCATTCGTACCGAGTTGTCTGCACTACCCGAAGATGAATTGCCCGTTCCTGGAACGATGCTTTACGCCTCGCTGGAAACGCCGTTTCGTTTACCAACGGCTGCAACAGCGAAAATGATCAGCCACGGGTTCGGCGACGTTGTCGCCGATACAGGTACCCGCAAAACCAACCGATGATCGCCCCGATCACGGTGGCTGCGATCTGGATCACGATCGCAAAGTAATTGTCATTCATATTTTCGCTGCAATCCTCTCGATGCCACTAACGAGCCACCGCGACTATCCCCGCTCGCAGCTCGCGGACTTCGTCTTCGAGTTGCTGCCGGCGGATACCGAGCGCCAAGCTATCTGATATCGAGTGGAGCGTTTCGAGAATGTCGTCCGAGAGCGTGTGGCGCGTGAAGACGGCCATCACGCCGACTACGCGGTCGCCGACGATGAGCGGGTGTCCGGCAAACGCGACCATTCCCTCGCGGATCGCCCAATCCTGATCGCGGACTTGTGGGTCGCCGACCACCGCATTCGTGATGCGGCTCACGATTTTGTACAAACGACGATTTTAATGATTGTGCGGGCTCAGGCTTCAGTCCCGTTAGCCCGAAGCGCGGGTTTTTGAAGTCTCGCCATTTCGTCGTCTGTTTTGAAATGCAGTCGTTTCGCGCAGTAATATGCGTCCGGCGAGCGGCATAGCGTAAGCGTGCTGTGGTAGCCGTTGATGGTTCCCAAGGCACTCTTACGCTGTGCCGCTCGCCGGGTTTTCGAGATGAACTTTTGCCAAAGTAAGTGTCGCGTTTGGAATTGCGCGCCTTCAAAAAACGGGGCAGTCAACCCCGTCTCTTATCGCACTTTCGCTTTGAACTTCACGATGCCGCCTTGGCCGGGCAGGACGCTGCCGGGGATCGCGAACTTGACCACGACCGAACCAGCCTCGTTGGCCTCGGTGGTGGGGTTCGATGGGCGATCCGACTGGGCGGAGCCGACGACATATTCGAGGCGGCCCGATAGGCTGTCGCTGATGATTAAGTCCGACACTTCGCGATTCGTGCTGTTTTTGTAGGTGATTGTGAATGTCACCGTGTCGCCGATCTTCACGCCGGAGGTCGGATCGACCGATTTTGTCACGAGAAACTCGTTCGAGTTTGTGATCTCTTCGACCCCGACCGACGACTGCACCACTTGCACGCCGACGACTTTGTAAACCGCTTTCGCTGGCCCGACGGTACCGACGATGGTATCGAGCGAGATGCGGGCGACTTGCACTTGTGGGCGAATCGCGGTGTCGAAGGCGATCGGTTTTGTGAGCGAATGCAGTGCCGCACTCGGTACTCGCAACGCGAGTGCGCTGCTGCCGAAGCGTTGCATTCCAGCTTCGGCACGCAGCGAATATTGCATACCCGCGATGCCGAGTTCGGCCTTCTGCACGCAGAATCGTGGCACGCAAATACAGACGCGGTTCGAGGTCGTGACGCGACGCTTTTCGCCGGTGGTGAACTCGACGGCGACATCGGTCGGGTCGAGGCCGCCGAGCTTGTCGTTCCGACCGATGCCGAGGCGCAAGCCTTTATCGTTGCCATCAGTGAAGCACTCTTCGCCGGGGAACTTCGGGCCAGAGATCGGGTCGTAGAACGGCACGCCCTGCCAACTGATGCACGGCGGCGCAACGGGGGCGGCAAGGGAACTGTCGCCGGGAAGTAGCACGGTGCCGACCACAACGTGGCGCATCAGGTCTTCGCGCGTCGGCTTGCGGTTGCCCAGGCGGACGATGGCGACGATGCGCCCTGCCTTCATCGCGGCATCGATCGCATCGGGTTCGGTGCTTACTGAATCTTCGTACGGCTTATCGGGCGTCGTCTTCACCGGCACAGCGTTGTTCGGATTTTCGAGGTAGATCACCTTCGTGATGAGCATCCCGCCGAGTGCCTTCTCGATGTCGCTTTCACTGAACGCGATCGGCGCGTAATACTCCATGTAGTTCATGTTCGGCCGTGGAACGAGGCTGCCACGGACTTCGATTTCCGGGTAAAGCGTCGCATCGGGCTTGT
>JAYSYI010000693.1:0-2703 GCA_043727665.1 Limnoglobus sp.
GTGGAGAAATTGCGAGCGGAAATTGAAGTCTTCGAGCGGAAGCGGAAGTCCGAACTCGACGCCCCGCCCACGCTCGCCGTGTTGCAAGAATCGGTTGAGACATTGCGGGCATTTTCGATGCGTGCGGAGAAGGCGATCACCGCGTCGGAGCGCGCGCTCAAACTGTTGGCGGACGATCTCAAGCGGCCTGTGCCCACCGAGGAAACCGAACAGTCGGATCGCGCGAAGGCGGCATACGACCAGCAAAAAGACAAGCCGACCGAACTTCGTGCGCGGATCGCGGCGTTGCGTGCGGAACTCACGCAGCTTCGCGCGAACTTCAGTGAAGTCAACCGCGAGCCAGGCTGGAAAGCAGTGGTGGCGGCAGCCCGTGAAATGGCGAGTATCGTCGATAACGCAATCGCGGCGGAGTCTGTGGCACGCATCTACACGCTGCGGTTACCCGAGCAGCCGTTCACGGAAGAAAACTTGTTGCCGTTCGCCAAAGAGAACCGGCTCGATTTACAGAACGTGAAGGGGCAGGTCACCGATTCGTGGCGTAAAGTGTCGATTGCCGCGAACGCGCTCAAGTCCGATCTGACGGTAAGGCTCGACGGTACGCTCGTCACCGAAGTCGGCGGTAAAGATCCCGTCGCGTTCGGTGCGGAAGGTAGCCGACTTGCGGCGGGCGTGCAGTTCGATGGCCCGCTGAATCGCCAATTCGAACGGAACGTCTATCGCCGTAGCCTCGTGATTTATCAGCAATCGCGGCGCAGCTACATGGCACTTTCGGATAGCGTCGAACTCGATGTCCGAACCGGCATTCGCGACTTGCGACGGCAACGCATCAACTTCGAAATCGCCCGGCAACAATTGCTCGTGGCAGTGCGACAGTTGGCAATTGAACGGCGACTGTTGACGGCACCCGTGCAAGATCGCGAACGTCGTGGCGACGACGGGGCCGCGACGTTGCGGATTCTGAGCGCGCAACAATCGTTGTTGGTCGCACGCAACGGGTTGACAGATAGTTTCTTCAATTACGAGCAACAACGCATCCGGCTTCTGATAAACTCGGAGAAGATGCGTCTCGACGATCGAGGATACCCGACCGATGACACCGACCAGCCTGTTGCCACCACTCCCGGCCGTCCAACCGTCGGCACCGCCGCTCCCGGCACTGCCCCGCCGCCCGCAATCCTACCGTAGAAGCCCATTCCGCAGTTTTCTCCGCCGCGCCGTCATGCTCGGCCTGTTGGCGGGCGTTGTCTATCTCGGCTGGAAATATGTGTTGCCGTACGTCGTCGGCACGCGCAGTTTCGAGCGCCCCGTCACCGCCACAGTCGCGCGGGGCGTGTTGAAAATTACGATCACGGATCGCGGCGAGCTCGAAAGCATCGACGCGGTGCAAGTGAATTGTGAACTACAGGGTGGCGGTAAGCTGGTTTCCATCATTGATGAAGGTAAACTCGTTTCAAAAGGCGATGAAGTCGCGAAACTCGATACCGACGTGTTGTTGCGATCCATTAACGAGCAAGACGTTAAGTGTCAGGCCGCCGAGGGCAAACTCAAGTCGAGCCGCAGCGATCTTTCACAGGCGAAGAATAAAGCCGAAGGCGAGATCGCTAAGGCCGACCTGGCACTCACGTTGGCGAAGATCGATCTCGAATCGTACGACGACCCGGAAGGCGAGTACAAACGCGACGTCGATAAATTTAAGGGCGCGCTCGAACTGAAAAAGAAAGAACTCAAGGAAGCCGAAGACGATATCACCTTCACGAAGGGACTCGTCAAAGATGGCTATGCACAACTCGAACAGATTCGCGCGAAAGAACTTACGGTCCAACAACGAAAGTTCGAAGTGCTGAGTGCCCAGGCGGAAATCACCGTCATGGAGAAGTTCACGCGGAAAAAGAAGATCACTGAGTTGAAGGCGAAGGCTGAGGAAGCCGAGCGCGAGTTGCGACGCACCAAGGAAACGCAAGCATCAATGATCGAGAAAATCGAAGCCGAATTGAAAGCGGCTCAAAGCACGTCGGAGATCGAGAAAAAGCAACTCACGCGAATGAACGAGCAGATGGAACGCTGCACAATCCACGCGCCGGCAGGTGGCATCGTAGTCTATTCCAATTCGCGATACTGGGATGAATCGTCGCGGATTCGCCCCGGTGCCCAACTGTACTTTCGGCAAGAAATCTTCAGCCTGCCCGACCTCACCCGAATGCGCGTAAAGTTGAAGGTTCACGAATCGGTCATCAAAAAAGTGAAGATCGGCATGTCGGCAACGTTCCAAATCGACGCCTTGCCGAACCGCATACTCAACGGCAAGGTGCTGAAGATCGCGACGATCGCGCAATCCGATGGCTATCGCGGGGGTGGGGTGAAACAGTACGACACGGTATTGAGCCTCGACGATATGCCGACCGATGCGGGGCTGAAGCCCGGCATGACTGCCGAGGTGAAGATCCTCATCGGCACGCTCCCCGATGCGATCAGCGTGCCCGTTGGTGCCGTCACGGAATACGATTCGGAGAAAGTCGTGTACATCGTCACACCATCGGGAATCACCCGGCGCGCGGTCACCGTCGGCGATAATAACGAGCAATACGTGCAAATAACCGAAGGGCTCACCCCCGGCGAAGATGTCGCACTCGACGCCCGCACCCGCGCCGCCACCGAACTCAAAGCGAGTAAACCCGAAGCCAGAACCAGCGAACCCACCGGCAA
>JAYSYI010000694.1:0-2694 GCA_043727665.1 Limnoglobus sp.
GCACGCCCGATATGGTTTTCAAGTTATGCGTGACATCGTCGCCGATATCGCCGCTGCCGCGCGTGGCCCCCTGCGTGAGTAAGCCGTTCTCGTAGCTAATCGAAATGCTGACGCCATCGATCTTCAGTTCGACGGTGTAGGCCACTTCGGCTTTGCCCGCCGATTTGCGAACGTCGCTATCGAACTTCCGCAAATCGTCGGCATCGTAGCTATTCTCGATCGACATCATCGGGACGCGGTGCGTCACCTTGGCGAAGCCATCGATCGGCGCACCACCGACCCGTTGCGTGGGGCTATCAGGGGAAATTAACTCGGGGTGCGCCTTCTCCAGTGCCTTCAGTTCGTCGAGTAGCCGATCGAATTCACGATCCGAAATTTCAGGTGCGGCATCGACGTAGTATTTGCGGTTGTGTTGGTCGAGCGTTTCGCGAAGTTCGGCCGCGCGTTCGGAAGGGGAAGCAGGTTTCTTAGCCACGAATCTCTCCTTGGGTGATTCGCGGATTGTGACAGCACCTGCGTTCGATAGCAAGCGAGGTTGCAAATCGGCTAGATTCGCGAGGCAAGCGACAGAAACGATTTGCCCTTTCATTTTGTGAGGCGTTCTTTACGTCACCGAATCGCCACAATAGAAACAGAGTCATTATCAGCTGATACCGCGAGAGTACCCGCGAACTATGCTCGAACTGATCCGCGATGAGCCGGGGCGACTGTTCCTAATCGCGACGCTGTTGCCGCTGTTGGCGTTTTTCGTGCTGCTGATTGCGGGCACAGTCCGGCAGTTGCGCGGCGTCACTGGCACGAAGCCGTCGGCGATACCTGGCTATTTCGCGGTTGCGGTCATGGCGATATCCGCTGGGTGTGCGATCGTCGGGCTATCGTGGTTTTTGCAAGATGCCAACACGTTCGCGAACGAGCCGCTGACACTCGAAGCACGGTGGTCCGAGCGGATCGACTGGGTGCGGATCGGCAGCCCCAAACACGACACACGGCCCGCACTTTCGCTCGAACTCGGCTACCGCATCGATCATCTGTCCGCGATTATGGTCGCGATGGTCACCGTGGTGGCAACGCTGATTTTCCTGTTTTCCATCGGGTATATGCACGATGAACGCCAGCGCGACAATCACGGTCGTCGCGGGCGATTTGGCCGCTTTTTCCTCCATCTATCGCTGTTTGCGTTCGCGATGCTGAACCTACTGATTGCCGATAATCTGTTGCAAATTTTCATCGGCTGGGAGTTGGTCGGCGTCTGTTCGTTCTTCCTGATCGGCTTTCACTTTGAACGCGAATCGGCGAGCAACGCTGCGAACAAGGCGTTTATCATCAACCGCATCGGCGATGCCGGATTCCTCGTCGCGCTCGCCGTGACGTGGTCGACGTTTGGCACGTTTCACATTCCAGAACTGATCGAGAAAGCGGCCACGTTGCCTGCGGATTCTTCGGCGCTCTGGTGGATCGGCATGGGGCTGGTAGCGGGCTGTGCGGGGAAGTCCGCACAGATCCCGCTGCACACGTGGCTGCCCGATGCGATGGAAGGGCCGACGCCGGTATCGGCACTGATTCACGCGGCCACGATGGTGGCGGCAGGGGTGTATCTCGTCGGCCGCGCGTTCCCGTTGTTCACGCCCGATGTGCGGATGGTGATTGCGTACATGGGCGCGATCACGATGTTCCTGAGTGCGACGATAGCCGTTGTGCAAACGGACATTAAGAGGGTGCTCGCGTTCTCGACGTGTTCGCAACTCGGCTTCATGATGCTCGCGCTCGCACTCGGCGGTTGGGTCGCGGGGCTGTTGCACTTGCTGACCCATGCGTTTTTCAAAGCACTGTTATTCCTGTGTGCGGGGAGTGTCATTCACGGACTGCATCACGAACAAAACTTCTCGAAAATGGGCGGGCTGCGGCGGAAAATGCCGATCACCGCCTATGCGATGCTGATCGGCGTTTTGGCGATCGCGGGCACGCCGTTGCTGTCCGGCTGGTACAGTAAGGATCGCATTTTGACGCACGTTATCGGCTCGGCGGTGGCGGGGAATTTCGAGCGTCCACTGCTTTTGTTCTTGCCATTTCTGACCGCGGGGTTGACGAGCTTTTACATGTTCCGGTTGTGGTTGCTGGCGTTTGCAGGGAAGCCGCGCGACCCGCATTTGCACGAACAGGCGCACGAATCGCCGTGGGTGATGACGGTGCCGCTGGTGATGCTCGCCGCATTCAGCGTTGCGGTGGCGTGGGGCTGGCCGCTTTGGGACGCGGAGGCTTCGTACCTCGGCCAACTGCTCCACGCGGGCCAACCGCACAGTGTCGAAGTGCAGTTCGCCACGGCGTTACACCATGCCGAAGCGAACCACTGGCTCGCGGGCGGACTCGCACTGTCACTCGCAATCACGGGGTTTGTCATCGCGTGGTCGAAGCACAAAGCGGGCACGTTGCTCGCCTTCGGTGGGCCACGCTGGCTCGCGAAGCTGCTTCAACACAAGTATTATTTCGACGAACTTTACTCAAGAATCTTCACGAAGCCAACAATGCGAACTGCGCAGATCATCGGCGCATTCGACAAACGACCAACGGATAAATGCGAAACACGGCGGTTCGACTTCCGCACACTCGATGGCGTCTGGAACGCGATTGCGGATGTTTCGTCGTTCGGCGGCGCGATGTTACAACGTGTGCAAACCGGCCAACTGCGGCAGTACG
>JAYSYI010000695.1:0-2685 GCA_043727665.1 Limnoglobus sp.
AAGTGATGCCGCGAGCAACCCGAGCCGATCCCGCAAGCGACAGCCACAGCGAAAAGGCGTCGAAGTACGCGAGGTTGAGGCCGTATAACCATAGCGAACCCGATAAACGAGGAAGCAGGCAGACAATCCGCTGCAATCGTTATCGTCCGAACAATTTGCCTATCTTGAAACAGTTTTCCATACGGCGATTTCGGGTAGCCGGTAAATGACTCCGACCCCTTTAACCCCCTTTAACCAGCGAGCCTTGACTTGAGCGAAAGAAAGGTTATACTTCTGTTATGAAGCAGTCCGATATTACTCGAAGAGTTCGGATCTGTAGACCTGCGTTCCAGGATATGCATCATCTGGTTATGCCGCGTACGATGGCGAGGGCACAACTCCGACGCCATGCATTGAAGCTCCGGTTTTGGCATTATGACAATCCTATGGCCGGAGATCTAAACTGCTTTCGGATTCCGGACGAGACGCTGTTCGTGCTCGATTTGTCGGACGGACTCGGCATGGCAGACGGGTTCCGAATTGTTTTCTGTGAAGGGCCGAACCCAGAACCGGACGGTACGATCTGTGTCCTGGCCGTGATGCGATCCGATGAATCGCTCACCGCGACAACTACCGAGATTCTTCGGGGGCGCGAACGAATCGCCCGCGAGCGTTTGGTCGGTTGAAACTGACTGGATGGAGGACGACCATGATTGATACACTGCTACCCGACAACCCGCAGACCGTGACGCGACTCGACTCCGTGGCGTGCCTTTTCGCGTGGATGCGATCGATGCCCGTGGCGGACCGCAAACGGTTTCTGGGCGCATTGACTGAATGCAGCGACGACGTGCAACAAGTAGTGGTTTCACTGCTGAATGTGGTGAAGAATCCGCTCACAACGGCGTCCGAGCGGACGCGAGCGTTGTCGACGATTGCCGATGCCTTGTACCTCAACCCTTGCGAAGACGACGGGGAGTACGGGCAGGATTTGGCTGCGTCCGAAGCGTACGTTGCGGTCCGAAGTCCCTCGTTGGCTCGCGAAGTTGCGAAAATGAACACGCAAGAAGAGACGTTTTCCCAACGCCTTCAGGAACTGATGGCTGCGAAGCGGATTTCGCAGCAAGAGTTGGCGGATCGCGTCGGCGTTTCCCAACCGGCGATTTCCCAGATGATTCGCCGTGAGTGCCGCCCCCAGAAGAAAACCATTCTGAAACTGGCAGAGGCTTTCAACGTGCATCCCCGCGAAATCTGGCCGGACATTGAAGTGGCCGAAATGCTCGACGCCGTTGCCGAATTTCAACAAGATGACTACGTGATGACGGCCGCAGAGGCCGCCGCGTTCTCAGACACGTCGAAAAAGAACCGGCCCCGACTTCCCGTTTACCCGCTTCCGACACGGCCGTAGGCTGGGATTCGCGAATGGTCCACCACGAACATCAACTTTACGCCATCCCGCTCACTGAAGCCGACCAGGTTCGCCTGGCCGGCTTTTCGTGTGGTAACGACACGTCGGGTCGTGCTGTGACCGAATGGATTCTTAGCTCGGATGTATTGGATTCGATGAAGCGGGGTACTCGTGTCTGGCTTTTCGAGAACGGAATGGGAGAGGTTGTCGGTTATGGTTCGATCGGGACAACAAACTGGAAATGGCCGCCCCCGGAAGGCAAACGCGCGACCATTGTCTACATCCCTATGCTTGGTATCGCCGAGCGGTTCCAGGGGCAACCGCCAGATCCGAACTGGAAATTTTCCAACCAAATTATGAGGCATCTCATCAGTGAGGCCCGAACCCACACATTGGACTGGTCAAACGATGACACCAAACGCCTAAAGTGGCTCGCTCTGCTGGTACACCCCGAAAACACGCGGGCGGTCCGGTTCTATGAGCGATGGGGTTTCGAGCAGATTCCCGATGTCTTTCGTTCTCACGGCAATGTCATCATGAAACTCTGGATCGGCGACTGAATCTTAATTTTGCCTTCGACGCCTTGCTGGTGGAAGAAGTGTTCCACTTTGTCCTGGTTTTCGAGCAACCAATCGATGCTCGGTTCGTGCCGCATCGCTTTGCGAATCACTTTCGCGGTCGCTTCGCGATGGACCGCGAATAGCGCCGCGTGATCGACTTCGCCAGTCGGGACATAGAGAATCAACGGGTCGAGCCACACCGAAATGCACTCGAATTACGTTTCCGTCATTATGCAAACGAAGGGCAATTGGCCTAATAGTCGGTTAGCACGCGTGGTGTGAACGAGGCACGCAGGGCGTTTAGGACGGCGAGCACGTCGATGACTTCCTGGGCGAGTGCGCCCGCGACGGGTGGCAAATACCCGGTGGCGGCGAGGAGCATTCCGACGAGGCTGAGTGCCATGCCGCCGATGGCGGATTGCAGCGCGATCCTTCGCATTCGGCGACCGATGTGCATCAACTCGTCGACCCTCTCTAGCGAGCTTTCGAGGATCACGGCCCCGGCGGCTTCGGCGGTGACATCGCTGCCTTGGCCGAATGCGATGCCGACCGTGGCGGCGGTCAAGGCGGGCGCGTCGTTGATGCCGTCACCCATGAACACGGTGGCCGCCTTTTGGGTTTCCTCACGCACCAACGCCAGCTTCTGTTCGGGGCTTTGGCTCGCGAAGACTTCCGTGATTCCGACCTTCTCTGCGAGGTAGCGCACCTCGGATTCGCGATCCCCGGACACCAACAACA
>JAYSYI010000696.1:0-2681 GCA_043727665.1 Limnoglobus sp.
GCCACCACGTGCCCCGCACGCTCGAACGCACGCCGCAGCGCCCACGCGATCGATTCTTCGTCGTCGATGATGAGGATGTTCGCCATATCGTTCCCGGAAATCAGATCGTTTCTTCCCACACGGTGGAGTACGCACCGTGCGTTTCGCAGAACGTGAGTAGGCGTTGATAGAACGGCTCGTTTGCGAGCGTTGCGCTGTCGCCGATCATCAACAGCTTGCGTTTCGCGCGCGTCATGGCCACGTTCGTACGCCGGATGTCTTTGAGGAAGCCGAGTTCGCCTTCGGGATTCGAGCGTACGAACGACAGGATCACGACTTCTTTTTCGCGGCCCTGAAAGCCATCGACGCTGTCGATCTCGACGCCCGTGCCCGTGAGTAATTCGCGCAGCCAACGCACTTGCCCGGAGTACGGCGTGATGACTGCGATGCCTTCCGCGGGGACGCCGGCGTCGAGGAGTTCGCGGACTTTGTGAACGACGAGTTTCGCTTCCATCGGGTTGCGGCGGCTCGATGTGTCTTCTTCGTGTTCTTCGTCGTAGCCCGCACCGGCGGTGTCGATGAACTGCACGATCGTTGCGGTGGAAGGGGAATCTTGCACGCCGGGCAGGTCGGTTAGGCGGTGGCGAATCACGGATTCATCGGCAATCAGCGTGCCTTCGTAAAACTCTTCCGATGGAAACTGCATGATGTCCGCGTGCATTCGGTACTGTACCGTCAGGCGTTTCGCGGCCTGCGCGCCATGCAGCCCGATGATGCGTTCCATGAGGCTGATGCCGAGACCGCCATCGACCGCCTCGCGGGAAAGCACCGTCGGCGGCAACTGACACGGATCGCCGGCCAGTACGATTTTGTTCGCGCGCAACAGCGGAATCCAGCACGCCGGTTCGGTACTTTGGCATGCTTCATCGATTACGGCGAGATCGTACTTTCGCTGCCCGAAGACATCCGAATCGATCCCCGTGAGCGTCGCGCAGACGATCTTCGCTTCGTCGAGAATCTTGTCGGCGGCCTGCTCTTCGCGTTTGCGGGCCTCCGCGAGAAGTTCGCGTGCCTCGGCTCGCCATGCGGTCTTCTCGCCGGGTTCGGGTTTGTCTTTCGTCCACTTGTCCGCCTTTCGAAATAGCTCGTTCGCGTCGCGGCTGAGTTTCTTCGCCTGCCGGGCGTCCGGGTGGCGTTCGACGAGCATGTCGAGCACGCGCTCCCGCAAGCGAACCGCCACGCGGGCCGGGTGGCCGAGGCGGACCGGTTCTTCGCCGATCGCCATGAGTTTTTCGAGGAGGTTATCGACGGCCGCGTTGCTCGGGGCACACGCGATCACGCGCTCGCCACGTGCCACGGCACGGCGGATAAGTTCGACGATGGTGGTGGTCTTGCCCGTGCCGGGTGGGCCGTGAATCGCGGCCACTTCCTTTGCGGCAAGGGCAAATGCGACCGCATCGTTTTGCACCGCGTTCAATTTGTCCGAAGGTTGCGAATCGTCGAGCGTCGCGAATCGCGGTTGGCTTTCGCCCAATAGCACTTCGCGAAGTTCGGAAAGCCGATCCTTTTCAGCGGCTTGCGCACGGTACAACGCGGCTTGTTGGCGTTGCCGCGACGCCTCATCGGCGGAGAGATCGAGCCGCCAGTTGGCATCGTCGGGAATGTCGTCTTCGGGTTCTTCGAACGCGGCCGTGACAATGCGATCCGAGCGTTCGACAAGGACGCCGCGCAAACTGAGCGGCCGTTGGACTCCCGTCTGCGTGAGCATGATCGGCGAACCCGATTGCAAGCGGTTCGGCGGTAGCGGATCGACGCGGCCCTTACGGGTGAGTTGCACGACGAGACGCCCACCGAGGCCATACTCGGCATCGGCGATCATCAACCCCGTAAGGCTCGCGCCGAACGGGTCGTCGACTTGGCGATTTTCTTTTGCCAACTCCTTCGTACGCCGACGCTCTTCCGCCGATTCAATTTCCAAAAGTCGCAATAACTGATCGAAGTGATCGGGCGCGGTCGGGATCCGCTTCTCCGGCGGCACGGCATAGCGCGCCCGGACACGCCTTTCGCGGAACACCGCACCATCGAGTGCGGTAATGACTTTGCGGGCGTGCGAATCGGTGATTTCCACGATCGACGCTTTGGCGAGGAATGAGATTTTGCCGATGAATTTGCCATCGATACCCGAAGCACTCGCGATGAAGCGGAGTACCTCGCTAGCGGTGGCGTTGCGTGGGATCGGTTCGAACTGAATGGTGGCCATACCATCAGTTTAGGAGAAGTGGCGTTATCGTTGCACGACCAAATGCCGCCAGTGCCGGGCCTGGCTCGTCTGCCAGCGTTTGCGTGCGGCTTCTTCGTTGTGGCTTTCAGGTTCGTCGTCGATTGTTTCGACGTGCGTAATCATGCCGTCCGCGTGTACGGCATTGCCCGTTCGCAGAACCATCCACGAACCGACACCGACGACGAGCATCGCAACCAAAATCAAACGTAGGCGAGTCATTCACGGCCCTCCATGGCCAAGTTCGTA
The DNA here is from genome assembly GCA_043727665.1 of Limnoglobus sp. GTDB lineage: Bacteria > Planctomycetota > Planctomycetia > Gemmatales > Gemmataceae > Limnoglobus. Next base: position 2,507 of record JAYSYI010000696.1, read on the forward strand.
GACAGTACCCAGACACCGCCCCGGTGTAAATAGCGATTGGAGGGAAGTTCCAAGAGCCATACTCATCGGCGTGTGCGAACGGAAACTCCAATGGAAATGACGTGCGGCACGACTGGAGGGATTTTGTAGTGGCACCCCTTGTGGGTGCCGGTTCCTAAGTCAGAGACTTGGAGGT
>JAYSYI010000697.1:0-2680 GCA_043727665.1 Limnoglobus sp.
GAATCGGGGTGTCCGATTCGGAAACGCGCCACGTGCTACCCAAGCCGCATGGCTGGCGCATTCGCTTCTTTCGGCTTTCGTTTCACGCAATTCGCTGACTAACGATGGGCGAGAACCGCGACCGTGACTTGCGCGGCACCGGCCTCGATAAGTTCCCGTGAGGCTTCGTGACAGGTAGCGCCCGTCGTTAAAACATCGTCGATGAGCACAACCCGCATACCCCGAACCGCGTTCGGTTGTGGCACGCGGAACGCCCCGCGAATGTTCTCCCAACGGGCCGTTGCGGTCTGGTGCGTCTGATGCGGCGTTGGGCGCGTACGTTGCAATGCGCGGAAAACGCACGGCAACCCGAGCGAACTCGCGACGCTCGAAGCCACCGCCGCCGACTGGTTGTAGCCTCGCGAAATGCGTCGGTGCCAGTGCAGCGGGATCGGCACGATGAGTTGCGGTTTATCGCGCAAAAATCGTTCGCGCTGCGCTTCGGCCCAGACGAACCCGAGTGACTCCGCTAGCGATTCCCCCGTTGCGCGTTTCATTTTCAAAATGACATCGTGGAGTTTGCCCACATATTCACCAAGGCGAAACGCGGACGAAAAGTGGAACGTGCGTTCGTGACAGCGCGAACAGCCTTGGCTGACATCAGTGTGCGGGCCGACGGTACTGGTACATCGCGGGCAGGTTTCGTGCAGTTCGGTCGTAATTTCGCGGGAGCAATCGGGGCAAATCGAATGGTCGGCACCCGTACCGTCGTAGTCTCGTTCGCAGACGAAACAAAACGGCGGGTAAACCCAACAGCCCGCCTGACGAGCCAAATCGCGAAGGGTGTGCAGCACGCGAACGTTCCAGCGGGCTACGCGGTTTTGCGGTCGGCGGTGGCTTCGTGCATTCCGCAACAGACTGGCAACGTGAGAACGAATCGCGTTGGCCCGGTTGCGGTTCGTTCGTAGCGGACATCACCGCCGTGGATTGTCGCATATCGCCATGCGGTGGGAAGGCCGAAACCGCGACCGCGACCCGCTGACCGCCCCGAATAGAAGGGATCGAACAAGTGCGGGATCGCCACGTCGGTCGGGCCGGGGCCATCGTCTTCGATCACGATTGCCACCGTCTGGTTCGTTTGCGCCACGCTAACCGTCACATGGCCGCCGCTCGGCGATGCCTCGATGGCGTTCTGCACGAGGTGGCCAATCGCCTTGCGAATCTGTGTGAAATCGACGTTGACGCGGACATCGAGCGGCGCGGCGACTGCGAGCATCACGCCTTTCAACGTGGCGGTATTCTGGAAATCTTCGACGGTCTTGGCGACGATCGCGGCCAGCGTGGTTGGCTGGCGGTTCGGCAACGGCGGGCGTGCGAACTGGTTCAATTCTTGCAGAATCCCCGCGACGCGCTTCGTTTGGCGAATGATCGCATCGAGCGATTTCTTCCGTGCGGGGTCGTCTTCCCGGCTTGCGAGCATCTGCGCGTTCCCGGAGATCACCGCGAGCGGGTTGTTGATTTCGTGCCCCGCCCCCGCTGCCAGTTCGGCCAGTCCCGCGAGTTTCGCATCGCGCACGGCACACTCGAAATCCGCACGCGAATCGAACGCGAGTTTGTGCAACCGGTCATTCTCGGCTTCGAGCGCCGCCATCGCGGCCACGCCGTTGGCGCGGCGTGCCCGTGCCACCGCGCGTAACAATTTCGGCAACAGCGGGTTCGCATCATTACCGTAGGGGTACCCCTTGTGGGTACCTTGCAGCGGGTTCGATGGGGCCGATCCCGAGGCACCCACAAGGGGTGCCCCTACGTTCAGAAGCCCGTAACAATCGGCGGCTTGCACCGCTTCGCGTACCACAGCGAACAACCCCGGTTCGGCACCGAGCGATTCGGCGACATCGGCTTCGTGATGCAAATTGCCAATCACCCCGGCCAGCCACGTCGGCAAACGCCAACGCATCGCGAGCCGACGCACGATCTGATCGTGCGACAGGCCCCAGACTTCCGACTGCGTGCGAAACGGATCGTGCGAAAATGCGGCGTGATTCCGGCAAGCATCGATCGCTTGCGGGGAAGTGGCCGCAATCGCGAGCCACCCGAGCGGAGCAAGCGAACCGGCGACGAACGCCGCCAGTGGCGGGCAACGCCGCGTTTCGGTTGCGATTGTAGCGGCGCGTTTACCGATGCTCGTTGCGTGTTCGAGGAGAGTTTGCGAAGTCGCCTGCGGGGGTTTATCGAGGTGAAACGCAGCGGCTTCAGGAATGATCGGCTGAAGTAGGCAATCGCGGTTTACCGATTGCGGCGTCAGGCCGGGACGAACGAAGCGAAGTGCGAGAAGGAGTAGCCCGGGATCGGCAAACAAGGTGTGCGTGTTCGGGTGTTCGTCGGCCAGCGCGACCAGCGACGACATCGCCGGGCATAGCCACGGCAATTCTATCGCAAGTCGAGACGCCGACGCTTCACCCACCGTACGCACTCCTTGCCTGGGTTCGACCCTGCGATGCGAACGATCTCGCATCGCCATCGTTATCGTTTCAGACGGCCGATGCCGGTTCCATTTCCAGTTGCGCACACATCCGCTCGATGAGCATATCGACATCGAATGGCTTGTGAACGAAGTCGTCGGCACCCGCGAGCTTCAGTTCCTGAATCTTGCTGTCTTCGACTTCGCCGCTGATGCAGATGATGCGCACTTCTTCGAGGT
>JAYSYI010000698.1:0-8226 GCA_043727665.1 Limnoglobus sp.
AGGTGTTCGATCGACGTCCGGCTATCAACCAACGATTGCGGGTTCGAATCCCGCCCCGCAGGTCGCCTGTGCAACATCCCTCTGCGGGTCGCCTAACGGTTAGGCAGTTGGTTTCAGTCTCAGAGCCGGCAACCGGTCACCGCGAACATCCACGTCCTTGAGACGGTGCAGGAGTCCCGTGAGGGACGTCCAAACTCGCCCCGGCAAGAGTGCTATCTTGCCGGGGCACTTTTATTGGTACGGCAAAACCGGGATCTACCGTCGGCGTTCGTACTGGTTGCCGGGCAGCCTGCGGATCACTTTCTTCAGTTCCAATTGCATCAGATTGCGGTTGAGGTCGCCGATTGGCAGGCCGAGCGTGCGGGCGAGTTCGTCGGCGTGTTTTGCGCCGGTGAGCGCGTCCCAGATTTGCTGTTGCACGCCATCGAGCGCTGCGGCCGGTTTGGCTTCCTCGAACAACGTGGGCGAGGGTGCCGTCTTACGGGCACTCGGCTTCTTCGCAACCGGGTCGGGCGGCGCGATCCCACGAATGTCGTCCAGGATATCGTCCGCATCGCGAACGAGTTTCGCCCCTTTGCGGATGAGTTCGAGGCAACCGGCGCTCGATGGGCTATCGACTTGCCCCGGCACCGCGAAAACTTCCCGCCCTTGTTCTGCCGCATGATCGACGGTAATCAGCGCCCCGCTCTTGGCATTCGCTTCGATGACGACCACACCTCGGCACAGGCCGCTAATGATGCGATTTCGTGCGGGAAACATCCCCGGTTGCGGTTGCACCGTCATCGGTGTTTCCGTGATGAGGCAACCCTGTTTGGCGACCGCGTCGGCGAGATCGGCATGTTCGGGCGGGTAGATTCTCGCCAGCCCACCTGCCAGTACCGCCAGCGTGCGGCCCCCGGCATCGAGCGCGCCTTTGTGTGCGGCCCCGTCGATGCCACGCGCCAACCCGGAGATCACCGTCCAGCCCGCCCGCGCCAAAGAACCCGCAATGCGCTCGGCGGTTTTCAGCCCGTAGCTAGTGCAGGCCCGCGAACCGACGATGGCGATCGAATTGGAATCGGCAGGCGTTATTTCGCCGCGAAAGTAGAGCAACGGCGGTGCGTCAGCAATCTCCGTCAGCCGCAACGGGTAATCGTCGCGGCCGAGGATGACGGCACGCACGTTGTGCGCGATCAGCAATCGCTCTTCGGCTTCGGTATCGACGTTACGCAACGACTGCACGAACGACTGTGCGAGTTTCTCGCCGATCAGCGGAATGCGAATTAGCTCGTTGACCGTGGCACGCCGTGCAGCGGCAGCGGTACCGAAGTGCAACATCAAGGCGGCGGTCAATTTTGGCCCGAGACCGGGTATGAGTGCCAGTGCGAGGTGGTCGCGAAGATCGGCAGCAGGCAAGGGAACCGATGGAGCATCCGGCATGAGACACCGCGATGCGGACGGGAAAATAAGGGCATCCGTGCCAGTTGTCCCTTCCTTAGGTGGGAGAATCTTAGTGTTCGATGGCAAGTTGGCAACAGTGAAAATGAATGCCGCGCGTCAAACCCGCGAGGCGTAAGGAGATAGATTGCAAGATTTCTTTCGACTTACCCCAACGGGGTTTCATCGTTTAGCCCAGGGTTAGACGTTTCGTCGTACCCCAGGGCTTCGTAAGAGTCGTCTACTTCTTGTCGGTCTTCTTCTCTTCCTTCTCTTCCTTCTTTTCCTCAGCCTTAAGGATTTTGCCTTCTGGCGACACTTCGACTTCGAGCGTCTTCTTGTCGGCAGTGACGATCAGCACTTCGTAGTACGCAATCGCTTCTTTACCGTCGATGATTTTGGTCATCTCTTCGTAAATCTTGTACGTCGCCTTCGGGTACTTTTCCTCGAGGGCTTCGGCCACAACCTTCGGCAGGTCTTTCGCAGCAATCACTTTCTCGATCAGGGTGATTTTGCCGTCTGGCGTCAGCATCACGTCATACTTCGTTTCGCCGTCTTTCAACGTCACTTCGAACTCGACTTTGTCGCCATCGGTTTCCTTCGCCGCTTCGACCAGTTCCGCCTTCGGGAACCGCTTCTTGACCGTTTCCAGCACCGCTTTGGGCAGCTTGTCGAGGGCGATCGGTTCTTCCGCAGCTCGTACGCCACTGGCACAGAACGCCATCGCACCGAGGCAGATCGTCAGCATTGCACGCATCGAAAACTCCTTTAACATTCGTGGCCATCGTCGCAGGAATGTCCCACAGCCTCGGCCACGTAAAGCAGTCTAACGAAACGATCGGAAGTTCGCATGAAGACTCGATAAATTCGGCTTTATCTGGGTACGTTCACGACTAGCGTGTGAATCGCGTTGAATCCCTGGGCCTGCTCCGCGATAATGTCCCGACCCGACGATGACCGAGGAGCGTGCGGTGACTAAGCCGATCAATCCGAATTTGAAGATCTTCAGCGGGCGGGCCAATCGCCCCCTGGCCGAGCGGATCGCTCGCAAACTCGGGACCGAACTCGGCCGATTGTTCGTCGACGACTTCCCCGATGGCGAGACGAACGTCCGAATCGACGAGGATGTGCGCGGTCGCGATGTCTTTATCGTGCAGCCGACGTGTGCGCCGGTAAACCACAATTTGCTCGAATTACTCGTGATCCTCGATGCGTTCAAACGTGCCAGCCCGTTCCGCATTACCGCCGTTTTGCCTTACTACGCTTACGCCCGGCAAGACCGCAAAGACACGAGCCGCGTGCCGATCACGGCGAAGCTCGTCGCAGACATGGTCACCGCCGCCGGGGCACACCGCGTTCTCTGTCTGGACCTGCACACCGCACAAATCCAAGGCTTTTTCAACATCCCCGTCGATCACCTTTATGCCTGGCGCGAGATCGTCGGCTTCGTTCGCAACCTGAAAGTTCCGCAGGAAGACCTCGTGATTTTGTCGTCGGATGAAGGCGCGATCAAAAAGGCGCTGATGTACCAAAAGAAGCTCGGCGGGCAGATCGCCGTCGTCGACAAACGCCGGTCGAGCGCCACCAAAACCGAACAGGCGCACATCGTCGGCGCGTCGGTCGATGGCAAGACGGTTTGCATTTTCGACGATATGATTTCCACGGGCGGTACGATCGTCGGAGCGGCACGTGCGGCGAAGTTAAACGGCGCGACGAAGATTTATGTTCTCGCGACCCACGGCGTCTTGTGCGATCGCGCCGTCGATAAACTGCGCGAAGCGCCCGTCGAGAAGATCGTCGTCACCGATTCGATCCCGATCCCCGAAGAGAAGCGCGCCCGGTTGCCGAACCTCGAAGTGATTTCGGTCGACGAATTGCTTTCCGATGCGATCCGGCGTATTCACGGCAACGAGTCGCTAAGCGTACTTTTCAGCGACGACGCCACCCCGCCACCCCCGGCCCGACCCGTTTAACCCTATTTGGTGGTGCGATGCCGACCATCACGATCACGTGCCCGACTTGCACAACGAAGCTCGAAATCGATGCGAAGTATCGCAACGAAGAGGTCGAGTGCGGGAACTGCCAGGAAGTGTTTATCGCGAAGCCGAAGGGTGAATCGAGTCGCAACGATGAGGCACTTGAGGTTGCGCCCGCTCCCAAACGCAAGAACCGCTTCCGCAAAGAGCGGAGCCGAGAAGACTACGACGATGAGGATGACGACGACGATTACGAGGACGAACGGCCACGCCGACGTAGTCGCTATCGAAGGCAAGGAACCCGCGACAACGATTCCAAGTCCCGTTTGGCTTACATTTTACTCGCGTTGTTTCTCGGCACGCTCGGCATCCACAACTTTTATGTCGGCCGCACCGGTGCCGGCGTGGCACAACTGCTGATTACGATTTTTTCGTTCCCACTGATGTGCGTCGGCGTCGGCATTTTCACGGTCTTCATCCCGGTCGTCTGGTCGCTCGTCGAGATCGTCGCGATCGATCGCGACGGCAACGGATACCCTTTGGAGTAACGCTCGCACTTTTGCGAATTCCGCACGATCGCGGACGGTCCTTGCTTCATGCGAGGAGTTTGCGCAATAATACACGTACCTCCCGGCAATCCGCTTCGATTAAGGAACAGTCACCATGATGGTTCGTTTTGCGTATCTTGCAGTGGCGGCTTTGATCGCGCCGATGGTTTCCACCCCCGCGGCGGAGTTGGACCCCGCTGTTGGGCGTATCCAGAAGGATCTGTTTTTCCTCGCAGGCGAAGAGTGCAACGGGCGAGGCGTGGGTTCGGAGGGGATTGATCGGGCGGCGGCGCACATCGCGAAATCGTTCGAGGCGAGCGGGCTGCAACCCGCTATGAAGGATGGCTATTTTCAGCCATTTACTATCGCCACCCGCCCGCGTCTCGGCTCGCCGAACAAGATCGTCGTCACGCATGGCGAGACGGCCATCGAACTCAAATACGGCGACGATTTCACCCCGGCGGGCTTGTCCGGATCGGGCAAAGTCACGGGCGATGCGGTCTTCGTCGGCTATGGCATTTCCGCACCGAAACTGAAGTACGACGACTACGCGGACATCGACGTAAAGGGTAAAATCGTCGTGATGTTACGCAAGACGCCGAAGGCCGACGAGAAGGATAACCCGTTCGTCGGCGACGAACTCGAAGCACTGGCATCGCTGACCAGCAAGGTCGAAGCCGCGATCGCTAAGGGCGTAACTGCCGTCGTTCTCGTCAACGATAAGACCTTCGCGAAGAAGGAAGACGCGCTGATGGACTTACGCCGTTTCGGGGCCGATGCCGCCAAGGTCCCCGTCGTACACATCAAACGTGCGACCTTGGAAAAGATGCTCGGCGACAAGAAACTCACCGACATCGAAGCGGCCATCGACAAAGAGTTGAAGCCGAAGTCCGTCGCGCTCACGGGTTGGAATTTCGGCATGGAAGTAACGCTGACGCGGCCGGAAATCGCCTGCAAGAACGTCGTCGGATTCTTGCCCGGTTCGGGGCCACTCGCGGACGAAACGATCGTACTCGGCGCACACTACGATCACCTCGGCATCGAATCTGAAGGCAGCCTCGGCGGCGCGGCCGCGAAGGGGAAGGTTCACTTCGGGGCCGACGATAACGCCTCCGGAACGACGGGCTTGCTCGAACTCGCGCAGCGCTTCGGCAAGATGAAATCGCGATACGGCCGGCGCATCGTGTTCATCGCGTTCAGTGCCGAAGAACGCGGGCTGTACGGTTCGAAGTTCTATGCCAACAATCCGATCTTCCCGATCGAAAAAACGGTGTTCATGTTGAACATGGACATGATCGGTCGATCTAAGGCCGTCGACGATGGCGGCACGCAAAAGAACCGCCTCATCGCGAGTGGCACGGGTGCAGGCGAAGGGTTCGAGAAACTCGTCGATGCGGCCAATGCGGGCTTCGATTTTAAGATGTACAAGACGCCGACGGGTGGCGGGCCGAGCGATCACGCCTCGTTTTACAGCAAGAAAGTGCCGATTTTGTTCTTCCACACCGGCTCGCACAAAGACTATCACCGCCCGAGCGACACGCCGGACAAGATCGACTTACCGGTCATGAAGAAGGTGATCGATTACCTCGAAGGGATTGCGGCGTACTTCGCGGTGACGCCGGAACGTCCGAAGTATTTGTTGACGAAGTCACGTTGGTCGGACCCAACCGAAGATAAACCCCAAGGCTCCTCGTTGGGCAAGATGCCACGCCTCGGCGTGATGCCGGGCGACTACGCCGAAGAAGAGAAAGGCGTACTGGTCGACGATGTATCACCGGGCGGTGCCGCCGAAGCCGCAGGTGTCAAAGGCGGGGACGTGATTGTTATGATCGCAGGCAAGCCGATCAAGAACATCGAAGACTATATGAAGACGATGACCGCACAGAAAGTCGGGCAAGAGATCGAAGTCGTAGTACTACGCAAGGACAAGAAGATTACACTGAAAGCCACGCCGAAAGAATAATGCGGGAGGTGATCCTGTTAGCCCGACACGCAAGCGAGGAATTTTAGCCGTTTGTGCGATGGTGTGATCATCTACGTGGTTCCGCCTCGCTATCCCGTAGTTCAAACACGGGTTTTTAAAACAAAGAATGACAGGTGCGAGGTATCCGGATCACATATTGCGCGACCCCTTGCTTGCGCAGCGGGCTGGCCGGAAATTCGTGCCAGCCCGCTGCGCAAGCAAGGTGAACACACAAGAAACTTCACGCACTTTCTCAACCGTGGAAAACCCGCCCATTGCTTCCTCGCTAGCGCGTCGGACTAACAAATCTGGGCAAATCGCTTTCGGTCCGAATCCCTCTTGCCTTCGATTTGACATTTTCCTGACTGCGTCGCACATTCCATCTGTGAGAGTTCGCGATTTTGGGTCTTTGAGGCGGTCGCCGAGACGTTGCATCATGGCACAGTGGGAAACGGTATCGCTTTTGCGCGATGGAATGGCGGCGGCCCGCGCGGGAGATAAAGCCCGAACGCGATTGTTGCTGCGGCGCGTCACCGAACTTGAACCGCAGAACGAATTGGCATGGCTTTGGCTCGCGAATTCGTCCGAAGATCCACGCGAATCGCTGTCGTGTTTACGGCAGGTTTTGGCGGTCAACCCCGAGAACGAGTATGCGGCTTCGGGGTTACCGGAGGCACTTTGCCGTGCGGGTGTCGTGGCCGCGAAAGCGAACGATCGCGCCCAGGCGAAGGTCTGGTTTTCCGAAGCGACCGACCTCGCGCCGCGCAACGAAACCGCGTGGTTGTGGCGGGCGGGCATGGCCGACAGCGCCGAAGAGGGCATCGAATATTTACACTTCGTACTCGCGATTAACCCGCACAACAAACGCGCCTCGCAAGGCATCGTTCACTTCGAATCTCGACGTACGCACAAGTGGAACTGCCCCGCGTGCGAGTTCGCGGACACACAACCGCGACCACGTTGCCCGCGCTGCCAAGCCATTACGACACTCGAAGAACCGGCCGCGTTCGATGACATACAAAGTGTCGAACGCCGGTTGATTGAGCCGATTGCAAAACGGCTGTACAACAACCTGCAATTGGAGCCATCTTCGACGACCGCGTATCGCCTCGGGTTGGCGTACTTGAACATGGGCTACGCCGAAGATGGGCTGAAAGCCCTGCAAATCGCAGTGAAATCGCGATCCGCCGAACCTCTATGGTCCGCGCAAATTCAAAATCTCATTCAGCATCGGCTCACGCAAATCGTGAGCGAACCGCCGATGGCGGAAATCGTTCTCCCGCACCCGTCGACGATCCTGATCGTCGATGATTGTCCGATCGATCGTGGGCAGATCGCTGAGACTTTGCGCGAAGTCGGCTACACCGTTGTCGAAGCATCGGGTGGGTATGAAGTCGTGGATAAAGTGCGTCAGCACGGCACGCCCGCGCTGTTCCTGCTCGACGTCGATATGCCGGGCCTCGACGGGTACCAACTCTGCAAAATCCTAAGGCAAAGCCACGATACCGCAAGCGTGCCGATCGTACTGATGATGGAAAACGCAGGCTTTTTCAACAAGTTGCGCGCGCGCTGGTCGGGGGCGGTCGATCATCTCGCCAAGCCGTTCGTCCCGCAAATGTGGCTCGCATCGGTGGCGAAAGTCGTACCGATTCCCGTGCTGTGACAGTGGACTGTCAGCGCGCGAATCGCACGTCGTAGATGAAGCATGTCGAAGTCCGCGCGATCGGCGTTTGCCGTTTCAGCCACGCCAACACGATGAGCTTCGCCGGGGTTTCATCGGGCGATTGGTTCATCGTGCTAATACCCACGGCGAGCAACGACGGCCCGAGTATTTGGAGCAACTTCGCTTCATTTTCAATCGGCATTTCATGCAATGCAAATCGACGAAACGGCGGCTGGTGCGCGCGCGGGTCGGTAGTCAGATACCAGGTTGCGAGTGCGGGTTTGCCGTTGGCTTCATGCCAACGCGCGAGTTCGGGAATGCCTTGGCCCCAGTCGTTATTCGAATCCGCAAGGTAGCGATAACACTTCGCCGGCCCGCCGACGAAGGCGTTTGCGTAAGTGATGCCGTTGGGCCACACCCACGTTGCGAGCACGAACATTACGACGATTGCTGCGATGCCGGTTTTGTGCCCGAAGCCGCGCACCACCGCGACTGCCAGCCCGATGTCAGCGAAGGCGATCGCCGGGAAGACGATCCGCACGCCAAGTTGCAACTTCGTGGCCAGCGATGACAGCAGTAGTAAAAACGCCAGCAAAACCAGCCGATTTCGCAATGAACGGGGCCGCCAGAATAACAACGCCAGTGTGAGGAGTGCGATTG
>JAYSYI010000699.1:0-8217 GCA_043727665.1 Limnoglobus sp.
GAGCAAAACGATTGCGGATGAGGTGGAACGAAACGATTAGCGACAGAAATTTCGGATTTCGCGTAAGTGTCTTGCGTATCCCATGTGTGGCGATCTTTATCACCCCTCGGGATACGACCATGTCTAAAAAATGCAAACTCAGCCTGAATTTGGAAACACTCAACGAACGCGCCGTCCCCAGTGCGAACCCAATCGACCTGCCCGACCCGCGCGTACCCGCTGGCGCACATATTTCGAATAACAACGGCGCGTACGCGAACGTCGCGTTTCGTTACGAAATTACGGACGCACCCGGTGGCTTGCACTACTCCGCGCAGCGTCGCGATGGGGTACAAGTTGGCACGGAGGAGATGAATTACAAGGTGCGAAGTATCGTGATCTACGCCGGGAATGGCGATGATATATTCGTCAATAATTCATCGGGCAAAGTGATCGTTTACGGTGGGGCGGGCAACGACCAATTCACTTCCAGTACCGGCGATAGTGTGTTCTACGGCCAATCGGGGAACGACAGTTACATAAACTCCGGAACACCCACGATGTTCTTCGGAGTCTCTTCGTATTTCGATGGCGGTAGCGGCGACGACTATGCCAGCGGCAGTAGTGGCACCGATTACCTGATCGGCGGCGATGGTAACGACCGCTTGTACGGCAACGCGGGTAACGATCAACTCGAAGGCGGTGCCGGCAACGACTACCTCAACGGTGGCACGGGAGACGATAATCTCTACGGCGGCAGCGGCACGGATACATTCGTCGGCGGCTCGGGTCGAGATTTTTTCGACAACGTTCCCGGCGAAGTGATTCTCGACGCACCACTCCCACCCGCGCCCGTTCCGCCCACGCCCGTTCCGCCGCCACCTGCACCCGTTCCGCCAAAACCAACGCCGACTCCTCCGCCACCTGCGCCCGTTCCGCCACCTGCGCCCGTGCCGCCACCACCTGCGCCCATTCCGCCGAAACCGACGCCCGTGCCGCCGCAGTTCACGAATTTCGTTGTCGCGAGTGCGAATTCTGCGGGCGGCTACGACTGGAAGCGGGCATTACCGAACGCAACCAACGCGGTTATGAACCTGCCGAAGTTCGGCTTAGTCGGCGACACGATCCTGACTGGCGACACGAATGTCGATGGCCAAGAAGAGCAAATCGCGGTACGCAAGAACAATGCCACCGGCTTGCTCGAATGGTTCATTGATGAAAACCGCGATGGCGTTTTTGCCGAGAAAATTTATTCGTTCGGCTTCAATACCGATACGCCACTCGTCGGCGATCTCAACGGCGACGGTCGCGACGATATCATCGTCACGCGCGTCAACCCCACGACCGGCCTGCTCGATTGGTACGCAGATCTCGATCACAACGGCTACAACGGCGAAACGGCCAAAACCTTCGGCTGGGCGACCGATGTTCCGGTCGTCGGCGACTGGAACGGCGACCGCCGCGACGACTTCGGTGTCACTCGCAACATCAACGGCACCAAACACTGGTTGCTCGATCTCAACAACGGGATCGACACCGCTGCTGAAAAGGACATTGCATACGGCGGGGCCAGCGACCGTATTGTTGTCGGCGATTGGAACAACGATGGCACGACAGATATCGGCCTCATCCGAACGACCTCAGACAATAAACTGCAATGGTTCACGAGAACGAATGCGACGCAGCCATTAGAAGCGAGCACCGTGTTCGGCAACGCCGGGGACCGCGTGACGACGATACGATTGCCGCAAATTCCGACCGTTCTCAAGATCGCGACGGTTGCACCCCAATCGCTGCAAAGCACATCGGCCGCGGCATCGGATCTATCGCGAACTGCGGTATCCCGGTTTGACTTCGATGCAAACTTCGTCAGCCGACCGCTGGTCTACGATGCCAAAAATACTGGGGGCGTCACCGCCGTGTTCGTACCGAGGATTGTGACACCAGTCGGACCGAGTGGGTTTGTGAAAATCGATGTGAAGCTGTACTGGAGCGAGAACGCCACATTGCAACCGGGCCGATACGTCGAAGCGGGTCGCACGACGATCGATCACAAAGGTGGAACGCTGCAAACATTCGTCCGTTTCGGCACGGGACGCTCGAATGTGGCGACATCGCCAATCGGTGCAAAGCCTGCGAATGCGAGGTATCTGATCGCGGTTCTCGATCCGGATCGCAAAATCGCGGAGAGCAACGAGTCGAACAACTCGTTCGCAATCCGCGTGTAGTTCCACTCTACTCGGCGTCGTCTTGTGTTTCGAGTTTTAGCGGTTGCCAGACGTGGGGGCGGTCGAGCGGTTCGATGCGTAGCTTCTCGACGCCGTCCTGAAAGACGCGCGTCGTTCCCGACGATTGACTCACGCAGAAGGCGATCGCTTTCGTTTTCTTGCTGACGGCCGCGGCGGAAAGATGGCGACTGCCGAAGCCTTTCGGCAGGTCGATGCCGTCGGTGGGGACGTCGAGATACACGCACGCCGCCTCGGCGATACCGTCGCGATCGATAACGATCGCGCCGTCGAGTTTTGCGATCTCTTTGATTTGCTCACGCACATCGCGGCGACGAATATCGCGTTCTTTTTTGGTGTAACCGCGGAACGGGTTGAAGTTCCGAAACTTGGACATCGTGTGAACTTTACGCGAATCGCCGACGACGATAATCGCTCCGGTCGGGTGCCCTTCCCTGCCTTCGCGGCCGATTTCGGTGGCCAATTCGACGACGTATTTCAGCACGTCTTGCGGGACCGATGTGCCGAGTTTGCGCAAGTCTTGCGAGGTCATTTTCTCGAGGTGTTCGCCGAGGTGGATCACGCTTAAACTGTCGATCGGTTCGGGGGCATCGTCCATGCTCGCGATGCCGTTGTAGAGTACGACAACGTGCGCGCCGGGTTTGAGTTGTTCTGCGGTTACGGCTTTCAGCAAAGCATTACTCATCCGTTCTTGCGTCGGCAACGGATCGGGATCGAGGTCGATGACGGTCCAGTTTTCCTTCTCGCGCAGGTGCTTGACGTAGGCGGGATTTTCAGCGGCCACGAACAGCTTGCACCCGAACAATTTCTCGGCGACTTCGTCCCAATCGAGCGGCGCTTCCGTGATGAGCAGCACCGCATCCGCAGGCATCCCGCGCACGAGATCGCGTGCAGCCTGAAGTAACGCGACCGTCTGTTGCGGTAAACTCATGAGATAACGACCGTGGTATTCCGCGATTCAAAAGACGTGTATCAGCAATCCTATACCACATGCCACGAGAATCGAAACAATCATCGATGCTTTTCCGGAAATTGTTGCCACTGACGGGGTCTACCCGATAATTTCCTTAATCGGGTTGCCCCACGGTACGAGTGGGTAGGGCCGTTGTAGGCGGTCCTTCAGTTCGGTTTCGTGCGAGATTCCCAGGCAGGCGTAGACGGTGGCGATGATGTCGGCGGGCGAGACGGGGTTGCGGCTCGGTTTGCCGCCGATCGAATCGCTCGCCCCGTACACCGTGCCGCCGCGAATGCCGCCGCCTGCCATCATCAGCGAGTAACAGAAGTTCCAGTGGTCGCGTCCCGCATTCGCGTTCACTTTTGGCGAACGTCCGAATTCGCCCATCACCACCACGAGCGTGCGTTCCAGCATCCCGCGATCGTCGAGGTCCGCGAGCAACGACGACACTGCCGAATCGAGTTGCGGCAGCAGTTCGTTTTTGAGTTTCTTGAAGTTGTTGCCGTGCGTGTCCCAGGTGGCGTTGGCATCGGGTGCCCAGGCGAGGCACGCCACCCGCGTCCCGGCTTCGATCAATCGCCGTGCCAGCAATACGCTTTGCCCGTAGATGTTTCGCCCGTAAGCGTCGCGCGTCTTCGGCGACTCCTTTTCGATACTCACCGCGTGCCGCATGTGTGACGATGTGAGTAGGTCGAATGCCTTAATTTGATATGGGTCCGGCTCGGAGAGTTGCGACATCAGCCGCCGTCGCCCGTCGAGCCGCACCGCATCGACATCGCCGCCGAGCGAGAGTTCGGGCATCGCGAAATCGATGGCGTTCGGGTCTTTCAAAATGAACAGCGGATCGAACGATTTGCCGAGCCAGCCACCGTAGAACCCCGGTTGCGGTGGCCCGCCCGTGCCTTCCTTCGTGATGAATGGCAACGTCACATACGGCACGACGGCCTGCGTCGGAGGCCGCAAGTGGCCCACGACCGAACCGACCGCGGGGTAGTCGTTCGGCGTGAACGTCGATGCGGAGTTGTCGCCGCGATCTTGCCCCGTGAGTGCGGTGTAAACACCGGCCGCATGCGCGTTGTTCACGCTGTGGTGCGCGGAGCGAATGATCGCCGATTTGTGCATCCAGCGGGCCATCTTCGGGATATGCTCGCCGAACTGCACGCCGGGCACCGAGGTGGCAATCGGCTGGAACTCGCCGCGAATTTCAACGGGCGCGCTCGGCTTCATGTCCCACATATCGAGGTGCGATGGCCCGCCGTTCAGGAAGATGAGAATGCAATGGTCCGCATGTGCCGACTGGCTTCGCACGCTGTCCGCACGCAAGAGTTGCGGCAACGTCAGCCCGAGCGCCGAGGCCGCCCCGGCGCGCAACATCTGACGCCGCGAAAGTCGCGGCCCCGCGCACAGTGGTAAGTTGACAGAATTCACACATCACTCGCAGAAGAGGCAGATTTCAGGCAGGATTGACATCTTCGCCGAATCTCCGAGTGTGTGCAAGCAAAATCCGTCTCACATCACTTGCGTCGCTTCTTTTTCTGGCGGCGCTCGGCTCGCGAGTTTCCGGTGCCCTGTTGCGGGTTGTTCGTACCAGCGTTGGGGTCGTTGCGGATTTGCCGTTGCGTTTCGGCGGTGCGCTGAAGCTCTTCCATTCGATCTTTGGCGTTAGCGATTTTGCGTGCCAGCCAGCCCGTTGGCTTCGGGGCAGTCGTTTCCGTCGAATCTTTGGGCGGTTCGTCGCCATCGCCGCCACCGGAGACCATCGACTCGGCCTTCGATAGATCGGGCTTCGGTACGAGTTTGCGTTCGAGCAGCGTCCACAATCCGCTAATGATAAAGTACAAGCACAACCCGGCTGCGACTTTGTAGAAGAACAGTGCCGTGAAGATCAGCATGAACTTCATCATCTTCTGTTGTTGAATCTGCATATCATCCGTCGGCGGCGGCATTGTTAATTTCTGTTGCAGAAAGAACAACACAACCGTCGCCAATGGCAGAATATTCCAGAATGGCCCGAGGTACAGGAAACTGAAACCACCGAAGCGAGCGGCAGGGGTGCTGATGAACGGAATGTTTTCCGACCACCACATTAACATGTCCGGTGCTGCGAGGTTCGGGATCCAGAAGAAACTCTCCAGGCGGAAGAATACGCTCTCTTGCAAGCAGAAATACAGCCCCATGAAGATCGGCATCTGTGCGAAGATCAACATACAGCCGCCGAGTTGCGCGCTCTGGCTGATACCCGCTTTACGGAACAGCTTCGATTTCTCTTGCTGCAACGTCATGAAATCGTCTTTGTACTTTTCGTTGATTTTGTCCGTCTCGGGCTTCAACTTCAAGATCTTCGCTTGCATGTGTGCGTTAATCATTTGTTGACGGCGGCTCGGTACAAGTAGCGCGATACGAACGAGCACCGTCAGGAGCATAATCGACAAGCCCCAGTTACCCACGTAACTATGGAGCGTGCCGAGCAGCCAGTGCATGACGTTGGTCGATGCGATGATGATCGACGACCAATAAATGCTGTCCGCACGGCGACCGATCCAACTCGGCGAGTGGTAATCGGTGAGCGTATCGAGATGGTACTTGGTTAGGTAGCGATCGACGGTTTCGGCGGGAACTTCGCTTTCGCCCTTCATTTGCTTCAGCAAGCGGACCTTCATCGGCCCGTTGTATACCGCGTAATTGTGCGAGATCGTTTCGCCGGGTGCCACTTCGTAAAGTCGCGAAACGGCACGCACGGAAATGTCGAACAGGGCGTTCTTCTCCGGTTCGTATTTGGAGACACGCTCATCATCGGACTTTGCGGGCACTTCGCGGGTCGGTCGCACGTACTCCCACGGCTGATTACTTTCGTCGACATCGTCCGCTTGGGCGATGGCCGAGGCAAAGTACTGCGTACCGACGGCGGCGTAGTTAAAGACGCCCGGTTTGCGGACTTCGTTGCCACCGTGTAGGTAATGAATGTTCGAAGAATCGTCGACGGCGCGGCGGGGGGTCTTTTGCCCGTCGAGCCAGCCGAAGTATGCGGTGCGGTACGTCGATGTGTACCATTCGCCTTCGATCGGCATCCCAACAGGGCCGGAGATCTGATAGCGGAATTTACCCGAGTCCTTCAAGCGGCCCGGCATTGCTTCAATATCGACGCGCAACTGGAAGTCGTAATCTTTCGGCGAAAGTGCGAATGTCTTACGCAACTTGAGGAAATACGGCGCACCGAGTTCCGTCTCGAATACCACTTCCCACGGCGTGTCTTTCGGCTGTTTAATGCTCGCCACTTTCCACGCGACTTCGCCGAGCGTGGCAAGCGGAATCAGGTCGTCTTCGGCCTTAACTTGGCCGCGATCGTCGCGCGCACGATATTGGTCGTCCTTTGAGGGATAGTGGTACATCGTGTACGATGGACGTGCCAAAACCCCCGCGAGTGTTGACGTGCGCGACGTGTTCGGCTTGCGGTTCGCGGCGAGGTCGGCTTCGGTAAAGTTCGCCAGAATATCGGGGTAATCGGCTTCTTCGGGCACCTTGATATGCGTGTATAACGGCCGTACGAATCCGGGAATGAGGTGCAGCGAGCGCGGCTTGTTGTTCCCGTCGAGCACCTGCTCGCCGAGTCGATTGGCTTCCTTGAACTTCGTAAGAATCAATTGCTGCACGCCCGCGCCGATGTTCGTCAGCGTGACTTTCAAATGGAACGAATCGTCGCCGAGGCTGATGAACGCTTGCGGCTCGCTCGCCTTCGCAACGACGGGCGCGATCGGCTTGATTTCCACTGCGGGTTTTTCGACAACCGGCGGCGCACCGGGCTTCAAGCCATCGAACGGCTTGCCGCCGAGAATGGCCGTGCCACCGACAGCGGCAGCTTGTTCCTGCGTGACTTTCGGTAATTTCACCGTCGTATCGGGCGGCGGAGTTGGCACCGGGTCTGGCTTCGGCCCCAGGAAATACCAACCCACCGTGACGATGGCCGTCAGCACGATGAAACTGAAGATGCTCTTGAAGTTATTGTTGTTCATTGGCTTTCGGAGTCGGTAATGCCCATCGGCGAAAGAGTCATCTTATGGATCGTCGCGATTGAGAAACGCACAAACCCACAGCAAGTCTGCCGTGGGTTGATTCGTTGGCAAGTTCGTTTTATTTAGCGGCCTTCGCCGAGGCGGTCACCGAGGAAGTTATCGAGGTCGGGGATCGCATAGATTTTGTCGCGGGTCTGCGTCCAGTCGTAATCGACGCGGCGGAAGTTAATCACGTTGTCGTCGAGAACGACGTAGCACGCCTTGCGGTTCCCATCTCGTGGCTGGCCGACCGAACCGACGTTACAGAGAGTCTTGCGGTCTTCAAGCGTGTACGAGTGATCCATATCTTCCGGGCTAAGGAACTGCATCGACTCCGTGAAGACGCCCGGCACGTGCGTGTGGCCCTGGAAGCAGTATTTATCGACGAGTGCGAAGATGCGTTCCATCTTGCGTTGGTTATAAATGTCTTCGGGGAAGACGTATTCGTTGAGCGGGTTTCGTGCAGAGCCGTGAACGAACAGCAGTTTATCTTCTTTAAACGAGCGAGGTCGTTCGGCGAGAAACTCCCAGCGTTTTTCGCGATCCGCCCGCGATTCGTTACCCGATTCGAGTTGCGAGCGCGTCCAGAAGATCGCCCGTTCGGCGGCGGCATTGAAGCCGTCGGGGTCGAACATCGCGCCTTGGTCGTGGTTGCCAAGGAGCACCAACTTGAAATTGCAGATCAGGTCGATGCACTCGCGTGGGTTCGGACCGTAGCCGACCACATCGCCGAGACAGTAAATGTCGGTGATGTTTTGCGAACGGATATCGGCAAGGACGGCCTCGAGCGCTTCGAGGTTACCGTGGATATCGCTGATAAAGGCCTTCTTCACGCCGGACTCTCCGACGCCGGGCCAATGGGTACCGGCAGGTGTAATGTTTCCATTCGTCAATTTAGTGAATGATTCGATAAAACGCAACGGCGACGATCCGGTTCTGTGGCACGATTTTGTCGGTTTCCAGAAAATGTACGCTACGACCGGCCCAA
>JAYSYI010000700.1:0-2674 GCA_043727665.1 Limnoglobus sp.
AGTTTCGTCGTAATGTCGGCCTTGGCAAAGCCACCTGCCTTCAGCGTATTCGTCGCGTTCGGCACTTCGATTTCCACTTGAAACGTGCGGTTGAGCGAATCGATCGTCGGGTTGATCCGGGCAACGCGGCCGGGGAAACTGCGGTCCGGGTACGCTTCCACACTCACCGCCACGACTTGATCGATTTTCAGTTCTGCCGTGTACCGCTCCGGCACCGTGACGCGGAGTTTCAGTTTGAAGTCGATGACGAGTTTGAAGGCATTCGTGACGGGCATCGAACGCACCATTTCGCCTTCGGCGAGCATCCGTTGTGCGACCGCGAACCGCAGTGGCGCGAAGCCGGGGCCGACGACTGATGCCCATGCTTCCCATCCCGCGGGCACTGGCACGGTCAACTTGCAATCGTGCAGGCGTTGCTCCGCGAGTTCGAGCGTCGCTTTCCGCAACCGCGCCGCCGCCAGTATCGCCTTCGCCTCAGTCACCGCTTGCGTTCGCGTTGCTTCGGCCAACCGCACATCGGTTTCGGTCAAGTCGTATTCGTCCTTCGAAACGGCCTTGTTTGCAAGCAAACTTTTCTTCACCTGAAAGCGTCGCTCGGCATCTTCGAGGCCGACCGCAGCGCGTTTCACGATCGGGATCCGCGACAAATCTGGCTCACCAACCGGCAGTTCCGTGAGATCGAGTTTCGCCAACTCGGCCGCAAATGCCTGCTTCGCTTCCGCGACTGACAGCACGTAGTCCGTCGTATCGAGTTCGAGCAACACCGACCCCGGCACCGCGATGTCGCCGACATCCGCACGGATCGAAAGCACGCGGCCTTCGACCTTCGGCGCGAGCGTCACTTCTTCGAAACCGTTGAGCGTACCGACCGCATCGACACTGCGGCGAATCGCACGGACCTGCACCGGCGCAACCGTGACCGCAACGGCGGGCACGTCGGCGTTCGTTGCCGTTATGCCGTCTTTTTTCGCGCAGCCAATTGCTGCAAACGCGAACAACCATACTGCAACATTTCCCGTCAATCGCGTCACGATGGCCTCGATTTCTTGCGGTTCGATTTATGCTCCGCATCGGTCAAGATGCCGTGGAACAGTAAGTCGAGCATCGCGTTCGCCTGGTGTGTGGGATCGGACATACGGCCCGATAAATGGTTCGATAATACGGTGCCGTAAAGCCAGTCGCCCATCGCAGTAAGCAACTGTTCCGGCGGCATGTCGCGGAGTCGGCCCATCGCGATGAGTTCCTTCAAAAATGCTTCATCGCGAGCTTGGAACGAACCTTGGGTCGCAAAGTAGCGAGGCGTATGCCGACCGCGAAACGCCACCCGTTCCTGGATAAATAACTCGGTCAATTCCGGGCGCGAATGGAAGAACGAAAGGTAGACGTGGAACGCTCGGCGAATCTGTTCGATGGGGTCGAGCGTGCGATTTTCGATGACCGCTTCCATTTCCGCCGACAGCGAATCCAACCCACGATCGACCGCCGACAGAAACAGTTCCTGCTTCGTGGGAAAGTACCGGTAAATCGTCCCCTTACCGACACCGAGAGCATCGGCCACGACCTGCACATCGGCATCGGCATAGCCATCGGCGGCAAAGACTTTCGTCGCAGCATCCAGGATTTCCGTGTGTCGTCGCGCTTCTAAGTCGGGATCTTTAGGCCGACCGACTTTCCGGTTTTGAGCACTCATCGCACACTCGCAGATTAAATTACGGACTCGTCCGTCCGCATAATCAATAGTCGAGCGTAGCAGGTGCTGTCAAGGGGGAAAGCGAAGGGATGCGAAGTGTCAGAGTAACTCGGGAGACTCGCGAAGCTGTGCGACTGTCTGCGTTAAACCCTGATTCTCAAGGGTAGCGATTAATTCTTCGACCGTTTTTGCAGGGTTGCACAATCCTTCGTTTTCGATGCCACCTTCGCGGAGGCGCGAAAAGGGGGGACGGTATCGGAGCCACGAAATGCGGCATAGGCAACAAAATCGAGATGCTCGTGGACGCGATTAGTGTTGGTGTCGAAGCATCGCTCGAATCGGGTGAAGGAGAAAACGTCGGATGGTCGTTGGGAACGCCGGCTGACGCGTCGCTGGAAGATTGCACGAAGCAATGCGTGGTTGCACAGCTATCGCCGGGCCTTGACGCGGTACGAGAAATCAATCACTCGTTATGAGGGATTTGTCTCCCTGGCGTGTGCCTTCATGGCATTGGGTAAACTCGTCAAATGAGAGTTTTGAAATAGGCTTTAAGGAAAACCAGGTTATTCTGTGTGAATAAGATCGCATCCCCTATACGATCCGCGAGTTGAAGGATCTGGCCGGCGAATGGAAGTATTCTGCGATACGGGATGGTAAAGAATTAATAACGGGCACGATAGACATCTATCGTGATGTAATCTGGCAGACAGACCAAGGACAAACCGAAAAAGCGATCGTTGTGCTGAACGCGGCTTCTTCGACATCACGCCGATTACGGGGCCGAACGCTGTACCCCAGAAACCGTTACTTGGCCGGTTCACGTGGAAGGACGGCCAACTGACGATCTACTCGGGCGACCCCGGTGCCGAGCGACCGGCAGAGGCCAAAGCGGGCAAAAGCGTGACCGTGGCCGTCATGGTTCGCGCCGTCGGGAAGTGAGTTCTCACACCAGGCTCTTTCGTGCCATTACGATGGCACCCATTG
>JAYSYI010000701.1:0-8212 GCA_043727665.1 Limnoglobus sp.
CGGCTTGCTGATGTCCTTGCACCGAATCTACGACCGCACTGTCAGCGGGGTGTCATGGATCGACAATTGGCGAGAAAGTACCGCATGGGCAATCGTATCGTGGGCGTTCACGTTCCTGCAATTGCTTCTCGGCTTGATCCTCATCCGCATGGCGAACTGGCAATCGGGCAGCACAATCGTCCAGTCGCTGTTCGATTTTGGCCCCGTAAGCCTGTTGCGAAACGAGACGCCGCCGCTGGTGTCACTACTGATATTCCTCGGCCTGTTCGGGCACATCGCGGCCGTGGTGCGAAGCCGCATGAATGTGCGCATGCCAAACTTCGAATGGCCGCGAGTGACGGCCACGGTGCTGGCGATTGCGGGCGTCGTGGCGTTCTGCCCAGGCGTCGGCAAGACCTTCCTGTACATACAATTTTGACAGACGCACAATCTGCGTCGTTCGCACGCTTGAGCCGCACCATGAAACGCTTGCGTTGGCCGTTGATAATTACCATAGTCTGCTTACCCGTCGCGCTGTTGGCGTATGGCGTGCACATGCCGGGGCTAACGCCAACGACGTATGCTGCGCCGATGTCCGTCCCAACCGGCGATCAGGAAATCGCGTGGTTCAACACAACGACGAGCGGCGCGAATTGGGAACGATTCGTATCGGGGGTTCACCGTGCGAGCCTGCTGACACCGGGCATGACCGTCGACGACGAAGCGGCATTCCTCGACCAAACGACGGCCGTTCCGGAAGTCGTCATCGGCATGGAAGGGCGTGCCGGGAAGTTGCGGATTCGCTGGTACAAACTTAGCAGCGATCACCGCCCGACGTTCTGGATGAAACTCCTCGCGCAGCGCGACCCCGCACCGCTGGCGATCATCGGGGGCGGTTCGAGCGATCGCGCACTTGAGATGGCATGGGCACTCGCACGACAAACCGAATGGAACGGCGACCGGCCACTGTTTCTGATTACGAATGCGACGGCGGAGAAGGTTCATTCGGGGGCCAGCGAGACGGGCGTTCGCGAAGATGGCGACGGCGTGGACTCGGATTTGTTGCAAATATATCCGAACCGTTCGTTCCGTTTTTGCTTCAACAACCGGCAGATGGCCGAGGCAATGCTCGACTTCGTTTGGCAATCGCCGAACCTGCGTCCGCAGTCGTTCGCCGGCGTCGCGATGCAAGCCGTTGGCTCGGGGTTACTTTCCACGTATGCCCTTCAACACAAGCCGAATATCTGCTACGTCGACTGGGACGACGACCCGTATTCGAGCGACCTCATCGGCCAGTGTCGCGATGCGTTGCCGAAGGTGCTACAAGCGTATCGGCCACCCGGATGGCCACCGGTGACGGCATCGATTTCGGGCTGGCAGGTGCCGTTCAGCGTCGGTGGGTTCACTACGCCGAACCGCGCCGAAGAGGAAGCCGCCGACTCGATGATCAAGGAACTCCGTCGGTTGCCGCCGCAACGATCATTATTAATCGTGCCAACGGTACCGTCGCCGGCGCGACGTTTCTTGCGGGTGCTCGCGGCCTCATCACCGACGATCGGACGCGAACTCGTTGCGATCAACGGCGACGGGATGGGCGTGAACACGATCCTGCGCGATGGCGAATTTGCATGGCCGATTCGCGGGATGCCGATTCCGCTCGTGCTATTCACGCACAACAACCCGATCGGTTGGGACGAAGCGAATCCTACTCGCACGATACCCGCCGCCGCGGCGCTGACGCCACCGAGTAGCACCGAAGACGTGTTGCACTTCGCAGAAATCGTACGCACGTTGAGTGCGGCCGCATTCGCAAAGCCAGGCGAAACGCTCGGTTCGAGTGCCGATGATATCGCGAGCCACTTCCGCGATCCGGCGACGGGGTTTTTCGATGCAAGCGGTAATCGCAAAGGTAGCACCGGCGAGTATGTGATGGTACTTAAGCCACTGATCGAACCCGATGAAATCGGCATCGGCATGCCCGAAGCCCGCGTCGAAGTGTGGCGGAAAACTCGCGGTGGCGAGTGGGAACTCGTGCGGGCGTGGATGCTCGACCAAACCCGCCGCCCCGTCGGGAGAGCCAACGGATGAACCGCTCGCCGCTCTCCGAATCAACCGCGCAAGCCATCGCTTTACCCGCACGGCGAGCCGTTTGGAAATACGTCGGCGGCCTCGCACCTGTAGTGATCCTCTGGGGCATTCTCGTGGTCTGGCTCGCGATGGTTCTGATGGCTCGTGCGAATTGGTCCGAGAATGCCGACAGTGCCGCAATCCGCGAATGGCTCGATGAAGCACGTAACTTTCGCAAGACGCTGCCCGAACTCGTGAAGGAATACGTTAGACTCCGCGACGACGACCCGACGGGCACATCAGACCCGAAACGGCTGGAAATTAAGCGTACGGAGATCGCCGAGCATATGCGGTCGCTCGCCGAACCGACCCGAGCGTACGTGAATCAGTTGCCGTTATTTCCGGAAATCTATCGCATTCAGATCGACCTGACTGCGGCGAATCGCAAGCCGACCGATGGCGATTCGATCGAATGGGTGTCGACCGTGCCGCGGCCCGCGCGGCAGAAGCAAGGGCAGATCCGCCTGCTTGAGTATGAAGCACTCGGTAAAGACGATCGGCGTGCAATCATCCGCTGCGAGTACCGCGTTCATGCTTTCAACAAATTGCAACAACAGTACGAAGAAAGCCGCCGCGAATCGTTCGTTGCCGGGGCATTACTCCTGACGGCCACGGCGTTGGCCACACTATTCGTCTATCGATTTTTGATGCGCGAACGGCACCGTGAAGTCGCACGATTGACGGCGGTGGCCGAGAAAGAACATCGCGAACTGGAGCTACTGCAATCGCTGTGGAAGCAAGACGAAGCCGAGAAGGCGCGACGCGAATTGAAGGGGAAATTGCTTCAGCAGCAGCTTGAAACGGCAGATTTGTCTCGGCGTACAGCGGAAGCCGAGAAGGTCGCGCTCGAATTGAAATCGCAACTTTACGCGAGTATCGGCATCATGGCGGGCAGTTATGCGCACAACATCAAGAACCTGCTCGTTCGTCCGAATGATCTCCTCGTGCGCTGTATTGATGCCAACGGATTGTCCGGCGAACAAGAAGGCATGTTGCACGAAGTTCGCTCGACACTCGGCACCGTGACCGAGCGGCTTCAGCAGATTTTACGCACCGTGAGCCGAAACCCCGGCAACGCCGAAGTCGCGCGAATCGACCTCAACCCGCTCATCCTCGCGACGGTGCAAACGTGGTCCGAAATGGCGTGGGACAAGTGGAAAGTGCGTATTGTTGCGGACATCGAACCCGGCTCGCTCGAAATTGATGGCGACTTGTCGCACCTACAACAGGCGATTGAGAACCTGATCTTCAACGCCCGCGATGCGACGTTCGAGATGCGCAATCACCTTCGGGAAATTGCACGAAAGGAAAACACGATTGACCCGATTATCCGCAAACAACGGTTGATCGCGGCCGCATCGTGGAAGGGTGAAATCACGCTGACTACGCGGCGAACGACGGAGAATGCGGTTCTCGAAGTGTACGACAACGGCATCGGCATGACCGAAGCCGTGAAGGCCAATTGCCTGCGAACTCACTTCACCACGAAGCGCGATAACGCTTTGTACGAAGGCTATAGTGCCGGTATGGGCCTCGGGTTATCGTTCGTCGCGGTGGTGCTCGAACACCATCATGCGATGCTCGAAATCGAATCCGAACCATTGAAAGGCGCGAGCTTCCGCATCGAGTTCCCTATGCCCGCGAAGTGATTACACTTTCTCCGGTAGCGTCCAGTCGATTGGTGACAGTCCCTTGTCAGTGAGATGCGCGTTGATCTTCGAGAATGGCTTGCTGCCGAAAAAGCCTGAGTTTGCCGACAGTGGCGAGGGGTGTACCGACGCGATCACGGCATGTCGCGATTCGTCGATCAGCGGGCGTTTTTTCTGGGCGTATCCGCCCCATAGCACGAACACAACGGGCGATGTTTTCGCATTCACAGCCTTCAGCGTGGCATCGGTAAACTTCTCCCAGCCCTTGTTGGCGTGCGAATTCGGTGTGCCCGCGCGTACCGTGAGCACCGCGTTCAACATTAGGATTCCTTGCGTCGCCCACGATGCGAGGTAGCCGTGTTTCGCGGGCGGGATGCCGACGTCTGATTGGCGTTCCTGGTAAATGTTTCGTAGCGATGCCGGGATCGCGACGCCGGGCCGCACGGAGAAACACAACCCGTGCGCGTGACCGGGCGTCGGGTACGGGTCTTGCCCGAGTAGCACGACTTTCACGCTGTCCAGCGGCGCGAAGCGATACGCGTTGTACACATCGGCTTCCGCAGGAAAAATCTGACTCGACTGACGCTCCGCTGTCACAAACTCTTGCAGATTCGCGAAGTACGCTTCCCCGAATTCCGCCGCCAACGCTGTGGCCCACGTTGCGGGGAAACCGGCGGGCGGCTCGATAACCGCGACCGGTTCTTGCACATCGAACAGGCTCGGAGTTTCGTTTGTGTTTTTCTTCGCCACGATGTTACCCTCGATTATTTGAGCATCTTCAGCACGTCGGCAGCGGTGGCCGCGTGCGACAATTTCAGTTCGGGCGTCGCTTTCAGCAACGCAAAGATGTTGGTAGCCGGCCGATAGCTCGCGATCATCTCGGCTTCGCTGAATGCCTTTCCCCCGCCGTGGACCGCACCGGCGATCACGACCCGTTTCGGTGCCGCGAGTGCCGCCAAGTGTGCGATATCGCCGATATCGCGAAGGATACCAGGTGCCATCAATCCGAGTCGCTGGCCGACGTATGGCTCGTCGGAAATGTAACTCCCGAGCGAACCGACTGCCGCGACTTTCGAAATCCGTGGCTCGATCGCACCTGCCGCGAGTGCAACCAAACCGGCGGGGCCATCGCCAATGACTGTAACGTCTTTCGGCAAACCCTCGGTAGCCTCCAAGTAGTCTAGGAGCCGCACGACATCGAACGTCCACTGGCCAAGCAATGGGCGACCGATCCACAGCGACCACTCCGCCGAATTGTG
Organism: Limnoglobus sp.; assembly: GCA_043727665.1. Taxonomy (GTDB): domain Bacteria; phylum Planctomycetota; class Planctomycetia; order Gemmatales; family Gemmataceae; genus Limnoglobus. Next base: position 5,015 of record JAYSYI010000701.1, read on the forward strand.
GTCCGGGGCACGGCCAATCGTATCACCCGCAATACCCATACCGCGCAAGTCGAAAGATATCAGGTTGCCGCCCGCAGCACGTACTTCCTTCGCCAGTTCGCTTTTCGCGGCGACATCGCGACCCTGGAAATTCAGCAGGATCGTCACTGGTTTTTTCGGGTCGTACTCGCGCAAATCGGCGGTCAACACCAGCCCCGGCTCGGGCGCGAACCGCATGATCTTGGCTTCGATTTGCACTTGCTTCGGCAACTTCGCACGATCTGGGAATCCGCCGAAGACCTTGTTAACGAGTGTCTTTCGCATCGTCTCGCTCGTCGTCGCCCACTCGGCTGCCGACTTCGGTACCGCTTTTTGTTCGAGTAATTTCTTGCCTACCGCGGCCGCGAATTTCGGCAGTGTCAGCCAACTGTCTGCACGGCTCGTGCCTGGGAAACAGCGAATGTCTTCCGGGGCTTCCGTGCGGACTTCCGGGTCGCGAATCGGGCTGCCATCTCCTTCGCCCTTCAGGTGCAACGTCATCCAGCCGTACATCGCTTGGCGCATCGCCTGGTTATAATCGTGTCCACTCTCGAAGATCGCGTGGCGCAAATTCGCTTTCTTTCCAGCGAGTTCGAACACTGGCATGGCTTGTGCGATCGACTTCTTCGCTTGCTCGACGGAGAACTGGTACGAATCTTTCGTCGCGCTGACGACCATCAGCCCGCGTGGTGCTGTCAGGCTAAGTACGCCCCATTCTTCGGTGTATGTGAGCGCGCCGGGTACGACTTCGCATAGGCAGCACGCGGTTCGCAAATAGGCTTGGTAGTTGCCAACGGAACAGACCGGCACGGCGGCATTCAGGCGTTCGTCCCACGCCCCGGAGTACATGCTCTGGTTACCGCCACCGCTCGCGCCGGTGATGCCGATCTTCGCGCCGTTCACCTCGGGCCGCGTTTGCAAGTAATCGACCGCCCGCATGTTCTCGTAAACTTGTATCCCCGATAGCGGCTTGCCGATCGGGTACAGCAGCGCTCCGGTCATCTCGCCGTGGTACTCGCCGAGTGCCTTGCCGATGCCGCGTTCGCCCGCGCCGAAGGCATCGACGCAAAGCACGAAGAAGCCGAGTTTCGCCGCGCCGATGCAGCGTGCTTGCACGACGGGGTCTTGCTTTGCGCCTTTCCAATGGCCGTGAACTTGCAGAATTGCGGGCAGGTTGCCCTTCTTTTCCGGCACGTACGCATTCGCGGTCATGCGAACGCCGGGCATCGTCTGGAAGCTGATTTTTTCGAGAATGTAACCATCACGTTTGAGTTCGCCGTGCTTTTGCACATCGAGCGGGCACGGCACTTCGGGGAATCCACCCCACGACGCCAACAATTTCTCGCGCAGTTCACCACGCTGTTTCTGCCACTCCGCCAGCGTCGCGGGCGGCTTGTCGTTCGCTCGCAACACGGCCGCCTGCGCCGAAACGAAGTCGCGAAAATCCGGGTCCGCCGCCGGTAGCGGATATGTGAGTGACAATGCGATGACACTAGCGAACAGCGTACGAAACATGTCGAATATCTCCCGGAGAACCCGGTCGGGTGGGTGTGAAATGTTAGTGTGGCGAGAAACCAAGCGAAACGCAAGCGATAATCGACAATTCATGCCAGCATGCAGCGCAAGCAAGGGGAAACCGCTGAAACTCGATGCTGTGCCTCTAACGTGTGGAGCGCTAGCCTTGCTTGCGCTGCGGGCTGGCACGATGAGTAACTAAGTATCCCGCTTAACTCACAGAGCGCAAGAACAATTCTTCCAGCGTTTCGTCGTCGCGGAGTAGGGCGCGGATCGCGACTTCGCTCAGGTCGGCCATCTTGTAGAAGTTTAAGTTCGACCAGCCTGGTGGCACGGTGACTCGCCATTCGCCGTGGCCGTTGTCGGCGAGAATACTGACGCCTTCGCCTTCGAGTTCTGTGCGGAAACGGGCACCATCGCCCAAAATACGTAGCCGGAACCGGTCGTTCCGTATCGCACACAATTCCGCCACGGTGCCCTGCCCTCGCAACTGGCCGCCAGCCATAATCACCACGCGTTCGCACACCGCTTGCACATCGGCGAGTAAGTGTGTGGACAAAATGATCGACTTGCCATGTTCGACGCCGAGTTCGCGAATGAGCTTGAGCATCGCATCTCGCCCCGCCGGATCGAGGCCGCTCGTTGGTTCATCGAGTAGCAATAACGGCGGGTCGTGAATGAGTGCCTGTGCGAGTTTCACACGTTGTTTCATGCCAGCGGAATAGTCTTCGACGCGGCGGTAGCGGGCTTCTTCGAGTTGCAAGTAACTCAGCACTTCGTGCGCCCGTCGCTGGGCGTGGCGGCGTGGCATTCCGCACAATTCACCGGCGAAACTGACGAACTCGATCCCGGTCAAGCCGGGTACGAGTGCCTCGGCTTCGGGCATGAAACCGATTTGCCGGCGTAGTTGCCAGTTGTTTGCGGCGTTGCGATCGCCATCGAGCGATTGATCGAGGACGCGACCGGTGCCACTCGTCGGCGCGATCAAGCCCATGAATATTTTCAGCAGCGTCGATTTGCCCGCGCCGTTCGGGCCGAGCAACCCGATGCGGCCGTGCGGTAGTGACAGCGTGAGATCACGAATGGCCGGGAAGCCACCGAACTCACAACGCAAATTTTGCACTTCAATGAGCGATTGCATCCGTGCCTTGGCTTGCAGAATCAGGTGGTGTAGTCCGCATTTAGCTTGACATATTCTTCGGTGAGGTCGCAAGTGTAAAACGTGCAGGCCGCGCTTCCGAGTGTGAAACGGAGATCGATGGTGATGTCGCGATTTGCCCTCAAGTAACCCGAGACGGCCACCGCGTCGAACGGCAACGGCCGCCCTCGCTCGTAAAGCGAGAATGGCCCTATGTGCAGGTACGCCACATCGGTTTCCTCGAACGGCACGCCGGCGTAACCGGCGGCGGAAACGATGCGGCCCCAGTTCGGGTCGGCACCGTAAATCGCGGTCTTTACCAGCGCGCTTTCCGCAATCGCCTTAGCAATCGTTCGCGCTTCGTTGAAGTGACGGCAACCATCGACTTGCAATTTGATGAGGTGATTCGCACCTTCCGCATCGGCGGCAATTTGCTGCGACAACGATTCGCACGCGGATTTGACCGCATTGCCAAACTCGGCGAGCGCTTCCCCACGAAGCGGCGGCCCCATACCATTCGCCAGCAG
>JAYSYI010000702.1:0-2674 GCA_043727665.1 Limnoglobus sp.
ATGCCCGCTTTCGCTTTGAGGTTCTCATGCCTCTGCGGTTTGTTTATGCTGGCCTTCCGACAAACGGGAGGTCGATATGCGTTCGCTTCGGTGGGTTCATTATGCGGTGTTGCTTGCGGTGATGGCGTTTGTGACGTTGCCGAATCTGGGCACGCCGTCGCTGTGGGATGTCGATGAGGGCGTGAACGCAGAATGTACGCGGGAGATGATGGAAATTGGCACGTGGGTAGTGCCGACGTTTAACGGCGAACTGCGGACGGCGAAGCCGGTAATGCTGTACTGGATTCAGCGAATCGCCTTCCTTACGTTCGGCATTTCCGAATGGTCGGCACGCTTCCCCGCGTTCTTGCTCGGGCTGGGTTCCGTGCTCATTACGTACGAACTCGCGCGGCGAATGTACGGCGAGATCGCAGGGTTACTCGCGGGGGTGGTACTCGCCACGGCGATCGAGTTTTGCAAACTCTCGCACGCCGCCACGCCCGATGCGCCGTTCATTTTCTTCACCACTCTCACGATGTTCCTGTTTTGGATCGGCCACGAAAACGGCGGACGAAGCTGGTTCTTCACGGCATCGGTAGCAAGTGGCCTGGCGATGCTGACGAAAGGCCCCGCCGGTTTGGCGCTGCCCGCGCTGATCGTGTTGCTGTACCTCGCGTGGAATCGCGAACTCAAACGGCTCTGGGATTTCCGGCTCGTGCGCGGGCTGTTGCTGTGGGCATTGGTCGCGGTGCCGTGGTACGGGTTGGTGATTGCCGAGACGCGCGGGGCGTATCTCGCGTTCTTTCGAGATGAAAACGCGAGCCGATTCCTAAACCCGATGGAAGGCCATCGCGGGCCGCCGGTGTACTACATCGGGGCACTATTTGCGTTCTTCGCGCCGTGGTGCGTGTTCCTCATCGGCGCGATTTGGTACGGTGTCAAAGACGCTCGCAACGCAGTGGAAAGTGATGAACGCCGTGCGGGTCGGTTCCTGTTGTGCTGGTTCGCTGCCTATTTCGTTGTCTTCACGATCGCCGCCACGAAACTGCCGAACTACATCGCACCGCTCTACCCGGCGATTGCGATTCTGACGGCGCGATTCCTCGTGCAATGGGCGAGCCAGCGCATACAGCCCGCACGCTGGGTGATGCCGTTAGCCATCGCGTCACTGGCGATCATCGGCGGCGTCGTGGCGGTGGGGTTGCTGATCGTGGGCGGGGAAATCCCACTCGATTTCAAGGGAATGCGGATCGTGCCCGGGTTGGCGAAGTGGGCGTCCATCGGTGCGATTCCCATGGCGGGTGCCATCGCGATGTCCGTGTACCTCTTGAAAAATCGCCGCGAAAGTGCAACGGTTGCATTCGCAGTGACGGCAGTGCTTTTCGTCGGCTTGCTCGCGGCGTTTCCGGCGGTCGAAATCGATCGCTTGAAGGCACCGAAAGGACTCGTGTCCGATGCGGGTGTCAAACAACCGGACCGCGAAATTCGCATCGCGAGCCTCGACTACACGCAACCGAGCGTGACGTTTTATGCGGAGCGTAAAGTCGAGCGAATGCTCGATGCGACTGCCACGCGGGTGTTCCTCGCGATGCCGCTGCCCGCGTACCTTTTCGTTCCCGAACCGGTGTGGACGGCACAACTCGCGGGGACGGTGCCCACGCCGCACCGTATCGTCGCACGCCGTTACGATTTTACCCGCAACTGCGATGTCCTCGTAGTCGCGAACGACGGAGCGAAACCATGATTGCGATCACCGGGGCCGCCGGATTTATCGGCTCGAATCTCGCGCACCGACTCCGCAAAGACGGGCACGATTTGCTGCTCGTCGATCACCCACTGACCGCAGCAAAGGCGATGAACTTCGCCGGGCTGAAGCGGTTTGCGTTCGTCGAACACGATCATTTTTTGCAGGAATTAAAGGAAAATAAGTGTAAGCCCGAGGCGATCTTCCACCTCGGCGCGTGCAGTGCCACCACCGAAGCGAACTGGGATTATCTCGCCCGCAACAACATCGGTTACACGCGCGAATTGTGGATGTGGGCCACGGCGCACCGCGTGCCATTTCTGTACGCATCGAGTGCGGCCACCTACGGTGATGGCACGCAAGGATTCGACGATCGCACGCCGCCAACGCAACTGGTACCGCTCAATCTTTATGGCAAAAGCAAGAACGACTTCGACATTTGGGCGATGACGCAAGCGAAACATCCGCCACGTTGGGCCGGGTTGAAGTTCTTCAACGTCTACGGCCCGCGCGAGAACCACAAAGGCCGCATGTCCAGCGTGGCACTCCAAACCTACAAGCAGATCGTTGCCACCGGTGGCATGAAACTGTTCCGCTCGACCGACGCGAAATACCCCGACGGTGGCCAGTTACGCGACTTCGTGTTCGTCGACGATTGCGTCAATCACCTAATCTGGCTCTGGCAGTACGACCACATCGGAGGCCTCTTCAACAGCGGTACCGGCGCAGCACGTTCGTTCCACGATCTCGCGGTGGCAGTGTTTAAGACAATGCGCCGTCCGCCGAATATTTCGTTCATCGACATGCCCGCCGACTTGGCAAAGCACTACCAGAACTTCACGCAAGCCACGACGACAAAACTACGCGACACCGGTTGCACGACACCCGTAACCTCGCTCGAAGCCGGCGTACAGGCATACGTTTTGGAGTTGATGGCGACTTGACTCGGAA
>JAYSYI010000703.1:0-8206 GCA_043727665.1 Limnoglobus sp.
GGGTTTCGACGAGGTGCTGTGTCGGGCGGATGCGTCGGGCGTGCGGTGGTACGGCACGGACCGATTGGGTACGGTCCACGAGTGGTTCGATGCGTCGGGTGTGCGGGTGGGTGCGGTGGTGCAGTTCGACGGCTATGGCACGGTGGTGTCGGGTGCGTTGGCAGACCGGTACGGGTTCACGGGCCGGGAGTGGGACAGCGTGGTCGGGCTGCAATACAGCCGGGCACGGATGTACTCGCCGACGCAGGGCCGATTCACGAGCGAAGACCCGCTGGGTCTGCGAGCGGGCGATGCGAACGTCTATCGCTACGTCGGCAACCAGCCCACTGGGAGAATTGATCCGAGCGGGTACGACTGGCTCGAACGGTTCCAGGACGGTTGGGATCATTTGGGCAAGGGCTTCCAGGAACTCCCCGCCGCCTCCGAGCGGGCAGCTGACCGGTTCGGCGAGAGATTGGACAATTTGGCCCACGGTCGGCTGAACCCCGATTTCGTCAACGGCCTCCAGAAGCTCCGCGACGACCCTGCGAAAAACTCCCTCAAGCTGCCGGGACGGGGCTGATGTACTTTGGTGCAAAACAAGCCGGAGAGCTCGTTTGCAGGGATTCGGACAAGTTTCTGAAGTTTCTGAAATCGGAGAAAGGTACATACCCGAATGCGGTTGCCCCGGGCGCGGGGAGACCGCATGGTGCGCGGGGACCGGCGGGTCGGGAATTTGACCCCAATTTGGCCGGTGGTCCGGTGCGCCAGCTTACGACGGACAACATCAAGGTCACGAGCCGGGGGATTGATGTCGTCGAGCAGCACGTCGCCCGATTCGGCCCCGACGTCGCGAACCAGGGAATGATCCAGAGGCTCAAGGACATCGCCGCCAAGAGGTTGCAGCCGACCCCGGCCGACCTGGACTTTTACTCGCATGAGTTGCGGGAGTTCGTACGATATCGTCGGCAGGGTCATCGGACGGGAGGCGGTGCCGATCGTGAATTGTGGAACAATAGCCACACTGCTACCCTCGAAGATTATGGCCTGTCCGATTTCGATGCGCTCCGCAATCCAAGGCTTTACCATTCCGACTTCTGGTACTTGTTTGATTAGCGAGCGATCATCTGAGGAGAATGTGCATGGTCACGAAGGAAGCGATACTGAAGATGGTTGGTGATCACGATGGTAAGTGGGGGTGGTATCAGATCGAGCGGAAAGTAAACCCGCAGGATTTGATGCCGGGTACTTCAGCCATGGGACTAATCAAAGAGCTATTACTCGAAGGGTTCATCGCGCAGTTGCCGACGGAACCGATGCCTTACTACGCACTAACAGAGGCTGGCAAAGCTCGATATGCAGCTACTGCATTTGACCGTTCTTGAGGTCATTAACACCAACGCCGTGTCAGTTGGTATCAGATCGACCGGGCGTTGTCAGGGCTGCAATACAGCCGGGCACGGATGTATTCGCCGACTCAAGGCCGGTTCACGAGCGAAGACCCGATGGGCCTGCGAGCAGGCGACGCGAACTTCTACCGCTATGTCGGCAACCAGCCGACGGGGGCTGTTGATCCGAGCGGGCTTATCGCTCCGATCGTCGCCGGTGCGGCGATCGGCGGCGTTGTCCTATTATGCGACGACCCCTGAGAACGAGCGGACCGCAGGGGACTTGCCAACATCGCTCGAATCGCGGCCTTGAGCGATTCAAGCAACACGCCACCAGAGACTCGAAACGGGGGATGCGGGGGATAAGGGGGATGTTTTCGCTCCATTGCCATCACGTTGCAGCTTCGAGGATGGCCAGCATCGCACGCCGAATCGGTTCGGACAGCGTCGGCCACGCGGCAATGAGACGCGACAAGTCCGGATCGTCGTTGCCCCCTTCGCATTCGTCATCACTGCGCCCGGCACTGCGCCGGATGTTTATCGATTGACGTAACTTGCTTGCCAAATCAGGCTTTACAACACGTAAGAAGGGGACTGTCGATCCGGAGGTTGCGGGTTCGAGTCCTGTCGCCCTCGCTGATGCCACTCGATGCGAACCGGCGTTAAACATCGCCGGTTCCTTCATTTCAAGGGTACCTCTCGGATTGCGGCTCGTTCCGTCGATCATGCCCAAAGGCCCGGCACGGGATCCGTCCAGCTATAACGAGGTCAGATAATCAGACGCCCGCGGCGGCCGAGGCGAAGCTAACCTGGAACACGATTTCGGAGCTTCACGAATTCGGACTACCGTCGATTTTTACACGCAAAATCTTGCGTCCCAGACGGATAACGGTGCCATTTTCGATCGGTACGACGGCTTTCTCGTCGGCCGGTTTCGTGCGGTCGGGGCCGTAGTTGAACGCGCCTTCTTTCAGCTTCTGGCGGGCTTCGCCGTTGCTTTTGCAAAGCCCCGCCGCCACGATCAACTTCATCGCGGGGATCGTGCCATCGGCGAACTCGGACGATGCGATTTTGACCTCATCGATCTGGTCGGGATCGCCTTTTCGCTCGAACTGCTTCGCCCATTCCGCACGCATCGCTTCAGCCACACTTGCGCCGTGATAGAACGTCACAATCTCAGCGGCGAGCGTCTTCTTGGCATCGCCCAAATGGCCTGCTAACAGCGCGTCAATTTCCGCCGTCGGACGGTCCGTAAGCAGTTCGAACCACTCGCGGAGTAGCGGATCGGGGATGCTCATCGTTTTGCCGAACTGCTCTTTGGCCGCTTCGCCGACGCCGATATAGTTGCCGATGCTTTTGCCCATCTTTTTGACGCCATCGGTGCCGCGCAAGATCGGCAGCGTCAGGCAGATTTGCGGTGCCTGCCCCGCATCGCGCTGCAGGTCGCGGCCGACCATCAGGTTGAACAATTGCTCGGTGCCGCCGAGTTCGACATCAGCTTGAATTTCCACGCTGTCCCAGCCCTGCATCAGCGGGTACAGGCACTCGTGCAAGACGATCGGCACCGAAGGCACCGAGTGGAAGCGGTTCGAGAAATCTTCCCGTGCGAGGATCTGCTGCACCGTCGTTTTGGCCAGCAATTTCAGCATATCGCTGAAGCCCCACTTCCCAAACCAGTCGCCGTTTGGCCGCACTTCCGCCAGCGTGACATCGACAACTTTCGCGATTTGAATCAGGTAGCTTTCGGCATTCTTCGCGATCTGGTCCGTGGTCAGACCCATACGGGAACTATCGCGGCCGGACGGGTCGCCGACTTGTGCCGTCGCGGTACCGATGATGAGCACCGCCTTGTGACCGAGTTCCTGGAACTGGCGCAGTTTTCGCAGCGGCACGGTATGCCCGAGGTGAACGTCAAAGCCGGTGGGATCGATGCCATATTTCACGCGAAGTGGCTTACCAGACGTGCGGCTACGTTCGAGTTTCTGGCGAAACTCATCGACTTTCTCGACGTGTGCGGCCCCACGCAGCAGGATCGCGAGTTGTTCGTCGGCGGGGAGGAAGGCGTGCGACATGATTCGACCTTTTCAAGAGAACATCTGGTGTCGGCCGACGGCTTCGAAGGCATTCGGGATATGCCGAATGACAGGAACGCGGGCGTTGGCGGGCCAGCTGATTGCGATAATGTCGAAGCGGAATGCCTGGTCGAGCACGCGGCGACGGGTGAGGTAGCGGATGGCGGCCTGCGTGAGTTTGCGTTGCTTGCGGAGATCGACCGATTCGATGGTGCGTAACAGATCGTCGGAAGAAGTGGAGCGAACCTCGACGATGACAATCGTTCGTCCGTCGATGGCTATGAGATCAATTTCGCCGGTGGCATCTTCGACGTTGGCGGCCACGATGCGGTAGCCGATTTTGCGCAGGAATTGCGCCGCAGATCGTTCGGATCGGCGACCAAACCAGCGACGCCACCACGGCCAGCGGGAGAAGCTGACATCGGGTGGCGTCGGTGTGGGCATTACTTCTTCTTCGTGGCGGCTTCGGCGGCTTTGAGGGCCTTCTTCGCGGAGCGCTTGCTGGTTCCGCCTTCGGCTTTCGCTTTGGCTGCGGCGTCTTGGGCGGCGCGGGTACCGGCTTCGGCGGCGGCTTTCAGTGCCTTGTCGATAATTCCCTGGCGCTTGACGTCGTTCTTGATCTTCGTCTTTTTGCCGACGCGTTTCCGGAGATAGTACAGTTTCGCACGGCGAACCATACCGGCCTTCTTGATCTCGATCCTCGCAATGCGAGGCGAGTGGATCGGGAAGATTCGTTCGACGCCTTCGCCCTGGACGAGGTGACGAACGGTGACCATTTCGCGGACGCCGGTGCCGCTACGGGCGATTACGGTGCCGCTGAATACTTGCGTCCGCTCCTTTTGGCCGTCGAGGAGTTTCTGGTGAACGTCGATCGTGTCGCCGATGCGGAAATCGGGCACGTCGGATTTTTTGTTCGAGGTCTCAATGATCTCGAGTAGGCGGTTTTGCATCGTTATCTCCCGTACGCGGGTGCGAAATTCGTTCGCTCCGCCGTTTCGATTGTTCGGCCCGCCATGCGGCAATGGCCTGGTGGTTTCCGTTAAGCAGTACCTCGGGCACATCTCGCCCGCGGTACACTCGGGGCCGCGTAAACTGAGGGTATTCGATACGCCCCGGATCACTGTGGCTCTCATCGACCGCGCTGCATTCGTCTCCCAGTACGCCGGGAATCAGGCGAATCACGCTATCGATCACGACCATTGCCGGGACTTCCCCGCCGTTGCAGATGAAGTCGCCGACGGATATTTCTAGGGGGTCGAGTTCTTGCCGGATGCGATCGTCGAAGCCTTCGTATCGCCCACACAACAACAACAACCGCGGTTCTTGGGCCAATTCGGCCACGAACCGTTGATCGAGCCTTCGACCGGCCGGCGTGAGCATGATCACGCGGCCAGGTGGCTCGACTTTTCCGCGAACCGCCTCGACGCAATCGACTACCGGATCCGGCATCAGGACCATTCCGGGCCCGCCTCCGAACGGCCGATCGTCGACCGACTTATGCTTACCGCCCGCCCAATCGCGGATATTCCATAGGTGAATCTGCACGAGACCGGCGGTGATCGCCAGTTTCAGCAGGCTCTGCGTCAGATACCCTTGGAAGAGATCCGGGAAGAGGGTCAGCACATCGAACCGGATGGCCCCGGATGCGGGGCGTTCACTGCCGTCCACCGTTGGTTACTTCGCGGCGGCGGTATCGGCCGTCGCCTTCGCTTTGGCTGCGACGACCATAGCCGCCTCATCCGTTTCGATCTTTTCCCACTTCGCGTTGAACTTCTTGAAGATCGCGAGGCACGTTTCGGAGGCAATCGCCCCGACGCTCTGCCAGTACTTGATCCGCGAGGGGATCAAAGTCACGCGACGCTCCTTGTCCGCAACGTGCGGGTCGTAGGTGCCGAGTTCCTCGATCACCTTCCCGTCGCGCGGTTGACGTTTGTCAATCGCCACAATGCGGTAGTAATGTCGGTGAGTCCGACCCATTTGTTTCATGCGAATGACTACGGCCACAATCAATATCCTCGACGGATCTCTAACGATTTCGAGAACGACTAACCTAGCAACCGAAGCGGAGCGCGGCTACAGCGCGCAACGGAAATTCGCCATATTCGGGTTGTTATTCGATCCATCGTGCTCCGCATCGCGGCGAGTTTGTGATCGTTTACTAAAATGGCTCGATGAAAACTGTTGCATTCGTGTTCGGTACGCGGCCGGAGGCGATTAAGCTCGCGCCGGTGGTCGAGGCGTTTCGCGCGGATGGTCGCTTTTGCGTGCAAGTTTGCGTGACGGCGCAACATCGGCAGATGCTCGATCAGGTGCTGTCGGCGTTTCAGCTGACGCCCGATGTCGACTTAAACGTGATGCAGCCGGGGCAAACTCTTGCGAGCCTAACAGCACGCGCGATTGTGGCCGTCGACGAATATCTGGTGAACGCGAAACCGGACTTGCTGCTGGTACAAGGTGACACGACGACGGTGCTGGCGGCGACGCTCGCGGCGTTCTACCGCAAAGTGAAAATAGGCCACGTCGAGGCGGGGTTGCGGACGGGAAACTTGCTCGCGCCGTGGCCCGAAGAAGGTAACCGCGTGCTAACGACACGGCTGGCCGATTTGCACTTTGCGCCAACACAAACGGCAGCGCAAAACCTACTGAACGAAGGCGTACCCGCGACCCGCGTGTTCGTTACGGGCAACACCGTGATCGACGCACTCTTGCACATGGTGAAAGAAGTCGAAGCCCGACCGCCGACGATTCCGGGGCTACCCGCAGACGCGATTGCGGGGCGGCGATTCGTGCTGATTACCGGCCACCGCCGGGAAAACTTCGGCGACGGTTTCGACCAAATGTGCCTCGCGATTGCGGCACTGGCAGACCGTTTCCCCGATGTTGCGTTCGTCTATCCGGTTCACCTGAACCCGAATGTGCGCGAGCCGGTGAACCGCATTCTCGGCGGCGGGCGCGCGAATTTGTTTCTGCTCGAACCGCTCGGCTATCGCGAGTTCATCGAACTGTTTCGCCGTTGTACGTTGGTGCTGACGGATAGTGGCGGCGTGCAGGAAGAAGCCCCGACGCTGAATAAGCCGGTGCTCGTGATGCGGGAAACCACCGAGCGGCCCGAAGGCGTGACGGTGGGTGCAGTGAAGCTCGTCGGGGCTTCGTTCAAAGGCATTTTCGATGGCGTTTCCGAATTACTTACCGACGACACCGCGTACCGCCAGATGACGAATCGGCCGAATCCGTACGGCGACGGCACGGCGTCGGTGCAGATCGTGGCCGCGTGTGCAAAGTTTCTCGAAGGAAGTGGCCCCGCATGATGCGCCCGCTCGTTCTCATCGTGATTGCGGAGTTATTCGGCACGTCGCTCTGGTTTTGCGGGGCGATGGCGGCCCCTGAACTCGGGCGGCTCTGGGAGCTATCGCCGACCGCACGTGGTGGGTTATTGACGGCGGTGCAACTCGGCTTCATCGTCGGCACGCTGCTGCTTTCGCTATCGGGGTTGGCGGACCGCTTCCCCGCGCATCGCATTTTCGCGCTTGGCTGTTTCGCGGGTGCGGCCAGTAATGCAGCACTATTATTGTGCGAATCGCTGCCAACGGCGCTGTTGTGCCGTTTCGCAGTCGGATTGTGCCTCGCGGGCATTTATCCACTGGGAATGAAGCTCGTTATCGCCTGGGCACCCACGTCGGCGGGCACGGCGCTCGGTTGGCTGGTCGGTGCGCTCGTGATCGGGTCATCGACGCCGTACTTGCTTCGCGGCCTTACCGATGCCATCGATTGGCAGTGGGCGGTCGGCGGCGCGTCGGTGCTGGCAGTGGTGGGCGGCGTGATGATCGCCACGCTCGGCTCGGGGCACGGGGCCGCTGGCGGCAGGCTGGGTTGGGGCAAAGTGCTGGCGGCGTTCCGCGTGCCTGCGTTTCGCCGGTCGGCATTCGCTTATTTCGGCCACATGTGGGAAGTGTACGCATTCTGGGCGCTCGTGCCGTTTTACATCGAAATGATCTGGCACGAAGCGGACAATGCGTTCGCGTATCGTGCGACGTTCGCGGTCATGGGCATCGGGGCGTTCGGCTGCGTGTTCGGCGGCTGGTGGAGTCGGCGCATCGGCAGCGAGCGCGTGGCGACATTCGCTCTGGCGGCATCGGGCGCGATGTGTGCCGCCTCGCCGTTCTTGGCGCTATTGCCCGCATCCGTGGCGTTCGCGCTGCTGTTATTCTGGAGCATCGCGGCCGCATCGGATTCGCCACAATTCTCCGCGATCTCGGCAAAAGCCTGCCCGCCCGGCACCGTCGGCAGTGCGCTCGCGGTGCAGAACGGCATTGGCTTCTTGCTCTCGGTATTCGCGATCCACCTCGTCGCCGAAATTCGGCCAACCCTCGAAGCGCACATCGGCTGGCTGTTACTGCCCGGCCCACTCCTCGGGCTAATCGCTTGGTATCGCCGACGCGGAGGATGTTGAAAAACAGACCAAGTATTGCGTTGGTTGCTTGAAATTAATGGATGAGTTTGCGGTACTTGCGCATCATCCGACCCCTTGCGGGCAACGCCGTGAACGGTTCTTTGACGGATATTTTGCAGCGTCCGTAACGGCATCGCCATACCATCGGGTATTCCTCGCTAGTGTCGCAACTTGCAATTAACGTCCCACGTATTTCGCTTGTATTTCGCTTGTTTTCAAAGCAATACTCGCAAATTCTGTGGCAGATCATTTGTGAGTTCTGGCACTAGCGCGTCGGGCTAACGGGAATCGTCGATAGGAATGTCGGTATTTCAAAC
>JAYSYI010000704.1:0-2671 GCA_043727665.1 Limnoglobus sp.
CAAAGACATGTCGATCGCCGAGTTTGCTTGGGGGTCGAATTACACCGTGAACTTTGTTGCACACGATGCGGGCGCGACCTCGCTGTTTTCGGTGAACGCTTCCGGGGAGATCAAAGCCGGTATCGCCTTCGATGGCAAAATGTCTGGTGGAGTCGCCGCACGGCAGGGGCAAATCAGTGGGCTGACCGCGAGCCAAGATGGTCGTGTGTGGATGTACTCGCTTGCCAAAATGAGCACGCCCGCTCATCTGCACGGAGTACGCTTTTCGGAAAACAAGATCGAGTCGATCCAGCCGTTGGGACACAATAATGACTTGCTCGCAACGCTCGATCTACCGCGGCCCGAATCGGTGCAAGTCAAGATCGAAGATGGCGAGATGCAGATGTGGCTTCTGAAGCCGCCCGGTTTCGATGCGAAGAAAAAGTGGCCGGTGGTGTATCTCATTCACGGTGGGCCGCAGGGCGCGTGGGAAGATGCTTGGAGTTTCCGCTGGAACGCGCAAGTGTGGGCGGCGCAGGGGTACGTCATCGCGATGCCGAACCCGCGTGGTAGCACCGGATTCGGCCAGAAGTTCGTCGATCAAATATCGAGTGACTGGGGCGGCAAGTGTTATCGCGACCTCGTTGCGGGGCTGGATTACCTCGAGAAACTGCCGTACGTGGACAAAGACCGCATCGGCTCGGCGGGGGGCAGCTTCGGCGGCTACATGCAAAACTGGTTCGCCGTCAACGACATCAGCAAACGGTTGAAGTGCCTGATTACGCACTGTAGCGTCTACAACTTCGAGAGCATGTGGGGCACCACCGAGGAACTCTGGTTCGACGAGTACGAACACGGCGGGCTGCCGTGGGAAATCCCCGGTAAGTACCGCGAGTTCTCGCCGCACACGCGGGCCGGCGAGATGGGCAAACACAAAACGCCGATGCTGATCATCCACAACGATCTCGACTTCCGCTGCCCGATCGGTCAAGGGCACGAACTGTTCACGGCACTACAACGCCAAGGCGTACCGAGCCGCTTCGTGAACTTCCCCGACGAAGGTCACTGGGTACTCAAGCCCAAAAACAGCCAACTCTGGCACAAGGAAGTCTTCGGTTGGCTCACAAAATACGTCCCGCCCGGCGGGAAATAAATCGACGTAAGTCCGAATTGCAAACGCTCCAAAACCGTGTTTTGGGGTGTTTTTCGTCTCAAAATACCTCATTTTGATCGGCTTTCGCTGATTTGTTTTGATTATTTTTGCCGTAACTCGAACTCTTGTTGTGGGTTACGTTGAGATTCATCGTGTCGACACTCGCCGTAAGTACCGACCGTTTCGCGTCAATATGCGACCGGATGCGCCTTTTTCATGTCACGATGCGACATTTCTGTGTCATCTTGCGACATTTCTAGGTCACTTTGCGCACCGCACGAATTCCGACTTACGTCATATCGTCGAAAACTTCTTGACTTCGTAAATTTGTGTGAGCGCGCGCAAAAACTCATAGCTGATCCAGCGGACTGACGACGCCACTGGCTCCGCGTTGCAACACGTGCGTATAGATTATCGTCGTACTTACGTCTGAGTGTCCGAGCAATACCTGCACTATGCGTATGTCCGCGCCGCCCTCCAACAAGAAAATTGCCCCCGAACTCGCTCGATCTGACGCTGTAAAT
Source organism: Limnoglobus sp. (assembly GCA_043727665.1). Taxonomy (GTDB): domain Bacteria; phylum Planctomycetota; class Planctomycetia; order Gemmatales; family Gemmataceae; genus Limnoglobus. The sequence continues at coordinate 1,657 of JAYSYI010000704.1, forward strand.
CGACAGTACATTTTTCGGGCAGCGGCACCACCCGATCTTTGTAGCCTTTGGCACAGCGAACCAGAATTTGGCGACGGTGAAAGTCGAGGTCCATCACCCGCAACGTGCAGCCTTCGCTCACCCGCAGGGCGCAGCCGTTGAGAGGAGTCCGGCCAACAGACCGTCCGCAGAAAGGATCGTCGGCAACCGTTCCGGGCGATTCGCACTTATGGCCGATAATTGCCTCAGCGGCACGCCCAACACTTCCCGGTAAAAGAATACCAACGCACACAATGCCTGGCTTTGCGAACTGGCCGCCAGCTTCCTCCGTACGGCATAGTCTTCAGGGCTGTCAACGAAGTTGCGGCGCAAGATTTGCGTAAGCAATGATCGCTCAGGATTCCACGGCTCGCGATGGCGGTCATCGGCGACGATGGGTCCAAGCACTCAGGAAGAGCGATCATGCGGATCGACAATTTGCGACTCGGCGGTGCACTTGCGCTCGCCGCAGCGTTTGCGTTCGCCGGGGCTGTCTACCCGACTCAGTCGGGGGGCAACGGTTCACCCCGCGTCCCCGAGCCGCCGGCCGGGGACGCGAAGGCCGGGCGGGACGTGTTCCGGTTCGAAACGTTCGGCAACGAAGGCTTCTGGACCGACGCCGCCCGACTCCCCCAGGGAATGAAGGCCGAGAAGATTACCCCGCTTCAGCTTCTTGAAACCGGGTTCCACATCGACGCCGATGCCCTCCCCGCCGACCTCCGCAAGGCTTTCGGAGACGAGTTCAAAACCGATCGCTCTCCGGCAAAAGCTCCCAACCTGAACGACCCGGCCGTGTCCGAGCAAATCGTCCAAGCCAACGCCCTCATCGGCGTCGTGCCCAAGGGCGAAAGGGTGGGCATCGCCTGCGCCCTGTGCCACACCATTACCGACGGGTCGATCCTGCAAATGGAGGGCAAGGGGTCCATCGGCACGCGGATCGACGGCCGGACCCCGCACTCGCTGGATGTCGGCAAGGCCCTGTCCGTGGCCGCCAACT
>JAYSYI010000705.1:0-2669 GCA_043727665.1 Limnoglobus sp.
CCTTAGTCAAATTCTCGGCTTCCCGCTTCGCCTTGTACGTGTCGTCTTCGCGAATGGCGTACCACTTGTTCGCGAACTCTGCAATTCGCGCATCGTCGAACGGAACAATATGGTGGATTCTGGCAAAGAATTGCACAGGTCTGTTGCCACCATAACCATCATAGTATTTACGCCGATGGAACTCCACTTCACTGTAACCCGCGTTGCGCGAAGTCAGTAACCACCGGCACTCTCTAGCCGTATCCATTCCATGCCAAATTGCATCGCGGAGCTTCTCGCGTGTCTTCATATCGCCGATTTCATCCAAACCGTCGATGAGCAAAACTACTTTCCCAGTGCGAAGCAGATCGTCGAGTTGGTCGAGAGTGAGTATGCCGTGCGCGGAGTGATTCAGGAACTTGTCGAGCAATCGATCCCACGTGATGTCCCGATTGATTTCGAGGTCGCGCAACACGAACGGCAACGGAACGCAATCGCCGAGCGCGACCTTCCATGCGTTTCGCGTTGGAGACGCCAAGTTCCACGCGATCCATTTGACGAGCGTCGATTTCCCCGTTCCCGGATCGCCAAGCACAACGAGTTGCTTGTTCTCACGCACCGCTTGAATTAACGGCGCGTAGCCTTTCCAATTCTTGGGATCCGAATCGGGGCTGATGAACTGGGTCGAGAGATCTGGTTCTACAAACTGGTCGGCGATGTCCGCATCCGGCTTCCCTTCCTTGGTCGTAGCTTCCTTTAACGTCGGCAAACCGAGAAAGTGGATCTTGCCGTTTGCCGATTGAATTTGGGCGAGGTAGTCTTTGATTCGCGCACAAGATTCCTGTTGTTCCCGCCAGCGCAGGATCGCCGGGAGGATGTCGAGCGACTTGGGATCCGCGCGAAATTGGAATTGGTCGTTGCCCGCGCGGGATCGGTACTTGTTTCGCCACACGATAACTTCGGGATCCGTTGCGCGTTCGTCGAACGACCACTTCTTGATGTCCTCATGCAGCAAAAACGGAAGCACGGGAATACCCAACCGCTCCGCCTCAGCGATTTCTTGTTGCGTGATACTCAGGTCCGCACCAGCGGGCACCCATCCACGCCGAAAGCCGATCAGCAGCACGCACAATTCGCACGACTGAACTTGTTTGGGGCAGAATGTGGTCGGTTCTTCGGTGACCGGCGTCCAGTTTTCCATCGAGTCAACGCCATACCCACTACCCCTGAGTTGGCGAATCGCTTCAGCACGATGCTTTTTCAGATCCGTAAACGTCGATGAGACGAACACTTGGATCGGCATGTTGACATCCCGCTACGGCGTGTTGTGGCTGGTGCAGTCCATCATACCAAAGTCGTACGCGATGTGGGCCACCCACGCTAATGCTGTCAGCCCAGTCTTCGTAGATTGCCGCGGCGGGTCGCGGTATTTCGATGGCCCGTCGTGGCGTTCGGTCGTATACCCAAAGCATTGGCTTTTGATCGAACGACCTTGGCTTTTGCACCGAATATGAGCAATCCGCACGGACCGGCTTCCCCCGCGATGACGACGCAATCGGTCGTTCGGCTCAACCTCGGTTGGTGGCGGCCGGATCGCAGCGTGCCCGTCTGCGATGCGATCGCGATTCGCGGGCTGATTGGCTCAGTAAAAGCGCCGCTTGCAGTCGTCAACACGGCGACGGGTATCGGCGTCGCGGTCGGTGGGGAAACGCGGCTCGGCGTGCCGAATCCGGGGCCGGAGTATCTACCGTTATTTGCGACATTGCCGCCGATTACGCCCGACATGCTCGGCGACCCCGCGTTCCAGTCGGCACACGGGTTACGCTACTCGTACATGACCGGCGCGATGGCCAACGGCATCGGTTCGGCAGACATTGTCGAGGAGATGGGCCGTGCCGGGATGCTCGGTTCGTTCGGCGCGGCGGGGCTTTCCATCGAGCGAATCACGCAGGCAATCGACCGGCTTCAGGCGGGACTTGCGGACAAGCCTTTTTGCTTCAATCTCATCCATAGCCCGAACGAACCGGCACACGAAGCCGCCGTTGTCGAACTCTACTTGCGGCGTGGCGTAAAGCTGATCGAAGCGTCGGCGTACCTCGATCTCACGGCACCGCTCGTCCGCTACCGCGTGGCAGGACTGCGACCCGGCCCAAACGGCAAGCCGGTTGCGCAAAACCGCATCATTGCGAAGGTGTCGCGAATCGAAGTGGCGACGAAGTTTCTGTCGCCGCCATCGCAGCGATTGTTGAACGAACTCGTTGCGGGTGGGCAGGTGACGCCCGAACAGGCGCAACTCGCCGAGAGTTTGCCGATGTGCGACGACCTGATCGCCGAGGCGGACAGTGGCGGGCATACCGACAATCGCCCCGCGATCACGCTACTACCGACGATGTTGGCGTTACGAAACCGGCTGCAATCGCAGTTTCAGTTTGCAGCGCCGGTTCGCATCGGGTTGGCGGGGGGAATTGCTACGCCAGCGGGTGTGGCGGCGGCATTTGCGATGGGGGCGGCGTTCGTGGTGACGGGTTCGGTGAATCAGGCGTGCGTCGAATCGGGGTCGTCCGATGCGGTGCGCCGGATGCTCGCGGAGGCGGGGCAGGCGGATATGATTATGGCCCCGGCTGCGGACATGTTCGAAATGGGCGTGAAGGTGCAGGTGCTCAAACGCGGCACGATGTTCGCCATGCGGG
>JAYSYI010000706.1:0-8197 GCA_043727665.1 Limnoglobus sp.
GGATTTCGCCGGTTTCGTCATTTTGCACGAGCGCGACGGCTTTCAGGTGCTTCCGTTCCATCGGGCGCTTCTTGCTGGGGAACGGGCTGTCTTTCGCGAAGGTACCGGGCGCGAGTTTTGAAGTTGCGCAAATCAAACCCTTACCCACGCTTTGACAACATGCATTCTCGAGAACCTGGCGAGCAGCACGGCGTAAGCGTGTCCGTGTGAACTCTCTGCGGCTACCACGGCACGCTTACGCCGTGCCACTCGCCAGTCGCATGTTTGTGAACGAATGCGCAACTTCAAAAGGTGCGAGCGTAGAGGAGGCATCCTGGGCGAACGCCGCGACGAACAAGATGGCGGCAAAAGTGAGATGACGAAACATCGGTGGTCACTCGTAAGGGAAAACGAACAACCCCGCGCAAAGGCACGGGGTTGTTGTAAAGACGAACAATCGTTTGAAAACCAACGCGAGTTGCTTACTGCTGCGCGGAGCCGCGCGACACTTTGTAATCGAAGAGGCCCGTGACGTGCTTTTTCAGGCCGTCGCTGGAACTATCGATATCGAACTCCTTGTGAATTTCCGCTTCCACGACAATGCCAGTGTCGATTTCGATCCAAGCGATGCCCTTAATCGAACCACTGACGGCTTCGGCGGCACCGGCCGCTTGCACCGATTTGCCTTCGATAAGCACGACGGCTTCCTTCTTGCCTGCACGATCGCGTTGGCCGATGTATGTGTACGTCGTCAGGTCTTTGTACTTCAACTCGCGAATCTTCGGCTTCGGCCCACCCATCGGATTTGGACCCGCAGTCGGCGAAGGCGGTGCGACGCTGATGAGACGCGAGTCTTTCGACGATGTCCACGTTTCGCCCGGCGTAACGGTCTTGTTCGGCAGTGGAATCGACGCGGCCTGCAACGCCTCCCCGCCGTTGGATGTCAGGCGAATCATCAGCCCTTGGAGTTTCGGATCGGGGAGCGATAGCGCATTGATATTGACACGGTACATCTCGCCGAACTTATCGATGAACCCCTGAGCACCAATTTGTTTCACGAGCGTATTCATTTCCGCTTGGACAGACTTCGGAAGAACGTCTTGTTCAATTGCTCCACCAAGGGCCTCGACTTTAACCTCGATACCCTCGAACGCAAAGTTCGCCCGCGCGGCTTGGCGGGCATCGTTGCGGTCGGCTTGACCGGCGGATTCTTTCAATTTGAAAATCGTCTTCAGCTTTGCGCGTTCACTTTTCCCTTCGCCTTCGCCGTCGACGCTTTCGGTAATGTCGCTACTATTCGACATCGTCACGCTGCGCACCGCGCCGGCTTTGTTGTGGAAAACGAGCGAAGCATTCGTGCGATCAACGGGTGGACCCGCCATTTTAATACGCGTGCCAGGCAAATAGTAAGACGGATTGATCGCATTCGCATAATAGGGTTGAGCCCAATACGCACGGCCTGCGGCAAGGTCGGGAAAGGTCAGTTCGCCTTTCGCAGTTTTTGTCTTGGGGTCATAAGTGAGTTGCGACGTTTGCTCGTCGGTGTCGCCCGCTTCGGTGTCGGGTTTGGTCGTACCAGGGCGACGGTATTTATCGGACGTGTCGGCGACCCAACCGCGGATGTTGATCTTGCCGATGCGTCCCAGAGGGTCGAGTACGTTCGCCGTAACGGGGATGCGAATTTTGTCTTTATCGCGATACGGGATGCCATACTCGACGGTCGAGACGCGACCAGCAAGCAACCCGTACGCGTATTCAGACGGTATCGCATTCGAAATTGATGCTCCGATGCGGTTTGCTCCAATCAGTGAGACAACAATCCCAACGACATCTCCTTCTGCATCCACTAAAGCGCCCCCCGAGTTACCCTGATTCACACCGCCATCGAGTTGCAAGTGTCGTAACTCGCCGAAGTCATTCCGTCGAAATGCCGTGAAAGAACAGCGACGAACGGAGATTTCCGGTTCTTTTTTCGAGCCTGCCGACACGGAGGAAAGAATGTAAGAGAGCGGGAACCCGAATGTCGTAACGCCCTGCGCTTCGACCAAATCGACTGAGGGTTTCAGTTTTAGCGGCGAAGGCAGGTTCGGCTCGTTTATGATTTGCAACACCGCGAGGTCGATATCTTGATCGACGGCGAGAATCTTAATTCGCGAATGGGGGATTTCGCGTTGTTCCGGAGTACCGGAGTTAAGAAACACCGTGATCTTTTTCGGCGGTGGGCTGTAGGGTGCGATCATGTGAATCACGTGGGCATTTGTGAAGATGAGTCCTGGTTCCAAGCCGAACCAGCCACTCCCCGCACCTTGTCCTTCTGGCGTATCGACCAAAATAAACACGGACGCTTTCTTGACCGTGTCGGTGGTGAGTCGCGTCATCGTGCCCGTCATCATTTGATCGCGCGTGATGCCGTTCGATGTAAGCGTTTCTGGCTTCACAACGGGTGGCGTCGGCTTGACCGGCTCGGGTTTGACTGGCTCAGGTTTGACTGGCTCAGGCTTGACCTCGGGTTTAACTGGCTCCGCTTTTGGGATTGGCGTAGACTGAGCCGAATCGACTGCTGAGGGCTTAAGCGGTGTTCGTGTGACCTTTGGTTCGGTGCGGGGCACCATTTGCGTGCCGGGCTTGGGGCCTGCTTCGATCACGCTCGAAATCCCGTTGGCACCGATGGCGGGTTGCACCTCGGCATCGGTGTTACCGATGGCGGCGATATCGTTCGGCTTCTTGTCATCGCCTATCAGAAAATAGGCTGCGGCACCGCCGGCCAGCAACAACGCACCGACCCCACCGAGGATCAAAAGCAACGGCGACTTCTTCGTTTCTTGTTTCGCGCCGCGCCGGCGACGGGGGTTGTCGTCTTCTTCGTCGTCTTCGTCGCGGCGACGGCTCGGTTTCGATTTCGCGAGTGGGACATCGTCTTCATCGTCGTCGACTTCGACGACTCGCTTGGCCGGAACGACCGTCGCTTTCGCAACGGGCTTCGCCGCCGCTTTCGCCACAGCAGGGGCCGCCTTCGGGGCCACTGCCGCTTTCACGGGGATCATCTCGCTACACTTTTTGCAGCGAATCGTTTTCCCAATCAGGACTTCGCCTACCGTGTATATCGAATCGCAACCCGGACACGTTATCGACAACGACATGGAATAGCACCCCGTACAGGTGGGACGAACCGCTCGGTAAAAAATATTAGTGTTAGCATACCCAATCTTCGCAAAGTCTACACGCCGATTTTCCGATTTTGCCATCAATTCATCGGCATCGAATGTCGCGGTATTCGAGCGGGTATTCGTAGTCTTTGCGGAGCGGGTGGCCGACCCAGTCGTCGGCCAACAAGATTCGCCGCGGGTCGGGGTGGTTCGAAAAGCGGATGCCAACGAGGTCGTAGGTTTCGCGTTCGTGCCAGTCGGCGGTTCGCCAGAGGTGGCTCACCGTTGGCACTTCGGGCAACTCCCCGACGATGCCATCCTTCCAACGTGGCAACGCCACTTTCAACGCGAACCGCCGCCCCGGAAACGCGAAGCTCGACAGATGGTACACGACTTCCAGATGCGGTTCGAATCCCGCTTTCGCCACTTTCTTCGCGTCGGTTTCGAGATAATCCACGCCGCAGACGCCGTTGAGGAAGTCGAAGCGCAAATCGTCGCGCAGAAACTGGCACACGGCCACGAGCGATGCGACTTCCACCACCGTCGGCTCAGTAGTCGATACGGCGTCACCGAACTGACGTTTGAGGTGCGCGTGAATTTCAGTAGTCGTCACAGCGGTTCCTTAGATTACGAACTCACAACTCTTCACTGAACCCAGTAGTTATTAGTTGTGAGTGGATCGTTGTTAGTATTTTCCTTCCGAACTCACAACTCTCCACTGATAACTGGCAACGATTCACACTTTCGCGGGTTTCGCTCGCTCTTTTTGCTGTTTCTGAGCGTCGTTCACTTTTTCCGTCGTGGAGTACACTTCCGGTAATTGCACGTGACCGGTGCGGATGGGGATTAGTGGGACTTCGTCGATGTCGTCTTTCGCGAGGATCTTCATCGAGCGGATTTTGTCTTGCACGCGCATCAGGCCTTCGAGCAATGCCTCCGGTCGTGGCGGGCAGCCGGGCACGTAGACATCGACGGGTACGACGAGATCGACGCCCTTTACGACGTTGTAGCCGTACTTGTAATACGGCCCGCCACCGCAAGTACACGCCCCCATCGCGATTACGAACTTCGGGTCGGGCATCTGGTTGTAAAGGCGGCGTACCCGTTCGGCCATCTTCAAATTCACGGTGCCTGCCACGATCATCAGGTCGGCTTGGCGTGGCGTCGCACGGAACGCTCCTGCGCCGAAGCGGTCGATGTCGTAGCGCGGGCCCCCGGTCGCCATCATCTCGATCGCACAACATGCCAGGCCGAACGTCATCGGCCACAACGACGATTCGCGTGCCCAGTTCATTGCCTGATCGAGGCTGGTGACGACGAAGCCATCTTCGAAGCGGTTGCCGAGGAGCGGGTCTGCCATGGTCATTTCCGGATACGGTGAACGCAAAACACCCATGCGAACCACGGGTGTTTTCATGATAATCGAATTGCGGAACCGAAGGGATTAAATCGCACCGAGGGCGAGCGAGCAATTGTGCCCGCCGAAGCCGAAGCTATTGGAAAGCAACTTGGTGATGCGGACTTCGCGTGCGGTGTTCGGCACATAATCCAGATCGCACGCCGGGTCGGGCGTGTGCAGGTTGATCGTCGGATGAATTACGCCGTGCTTCAGGCTGAGCGCACACGCGATTGCTTCGACGCCGCCACTCGCGCCGAGCAGGTGTCCGAGCATACTCTTCGTGCTCGAAATCATCAGTTGCGAAGAACGTTCGCCGAAGACATGCTTGACGGCTTTCGTTTCCGCCGCATCGCCGAGTGGCGTACTCGTGCCGTGCGCGTTCAGATATTGCACATCGTCCAGGTTCCACTTCGCTTCGCGGCACGCGGCCCGCATCGCTTCGGCGGCACCGATGCCGTCTTCGTGCGGGGCCGTGATGTGATAGGCATCGGCGGTGTTGCCGCAACCGAGAATTTCGCAGTAAATTTTCGCGCCGCGGGCTTTCGCGTGTTCGTATTCTTCGAGGACGAGAATCCCCGCGCCTTCGCTCAGAACGAAGCCATCGCGGTCGAGGTCGAACGGGCGGCTCGCGGTGGCGGGATCGTCGTTGCGTTCGGAGACGGCCCGTGCCGCGATGAATCCACCGAGGCCCATCGGCGTGATGGCGGCTTCGGTGCCACCCGAAACGATGACATCGGCGAAGCCGTACTGGATCGTCCGCATCGCGTCGCCCATCGCGTGCGCCGCTGAGGAACATGCCGTGCTTACGGTGGTGTTTGGCCCACGTAGGCCGTATTTGATCGAGATATTGCCGCTCGCCGCATTCGCGATCATCTTCGGGATGACGAGTGGGCGAATGCGACCGGGGCCTTTGGTGCGATAGGTTTCGTGGCCATCTTCGAATTCGTGAAGGCCGCCAATACCGCTGCCGATGATGCACCCGCACTTGAACGCATCGTACTTTGCGAAGTCGATGCCGCTATCTTTGACGGCCTCGTGCGCGGCAAACATGGCGAATTGGGCGAAGCGATCCAAGCGGGCCAGCGAACGGGAATCGATCACCGTATCGGGCTTGAAGTTCTTGACTTCGCCGCCGAATCGCACTTTGAAAGCGGAGACGTCGAAAAGTGTAATCGGCGCGATGCCGGACTTACCGGCGAGGAGACCCTGCCAGTATTCCGGAACCGAGTGGGCGATCGGGTTGACGGTCCCGAGACCGGTGACCACGACGCGGCGCACCATGCAAACTCCTGTGGAAATCGCCTCCCCGAATGGGGAGGATAACGTCTCGCCGATTAGGCTTTCGCCCCGTCGGAGCCTTTTTGCTTGATCGCGATTTTGATATGCTCGACCGCTTCGCCGACGGTTTTGATCTTCTCGGCTTGATCGTCGGGAATCTGGATGTCGAACTCTTCTTCGAGTTCCATCACGAGTTCGACGATATCGAGCGAGTCGGCCCCAATGTCTTCGACGAAGCTGGTAGTGTCCTTCACTTGGTCCTTATGGACGGCCAAATGTTCGCACACAATGTCGATGACCTTCTGTCGAATTTGCTCGTCGGACACGCTTCGTCCCTCCGTGGCAGTCGATCCCGACCGCCGTACCTACAACCCCCGCGTTTCTTGCGGTCGTCGTAGCTAAAATATTCATTCTTACGTTTTACGCACCTAGTCACCGCTCGTCGTTCGACGTCGGCAACTCGGACCGAATCCGTGTATACTCTCGTTAATGATTAGAAGTCTCGACAGAAAAGAAAAGGGCCATCGGTACGCAATCGCGGGAACGCACGGTTCATTCCCTATTTATGCCGAGACGTTCACCAAACTCGCTTTGCGATCGACCCGCTTGATTAACCCCGCCAGCACGCGGCCCGGCCCGATCTCGTAAAACTTCTCCACGCCGCTCGCCATCAGACCCCGAATCGTTTCTTCCCAACGGACGGGCGAAATCACTTGTCTCACCAGCAAATCGGCGATCTCCGTCGCATTCGTGTGCGGTTGGGCATCGACGTTCGACCAAACCGGCACTTTCGGCGAATGCATCGTTACCCGTTTCAGCGCCTCACCGAGGTGCATATCGGCGGGTTGCATGAGCGTCGTGTGGAACGCCCCGGCTACCGCGAGGCGGATTGCACGCAAGTTTCGCGATTCGGCCAACCGGCACAGTTCGTCGATCGCGGCCGCCAAACCCGAGACGACGATATTTCCTGGACACAACAAGTTCGCCACTTCGATCAACCCCGCCGTTCGCGATTCGGCCACGAGCGCTTCGACTTCGCCGAGGTCCAACCCGATGATGCTCGCCATCCCGCCAGGTGTCGCTTCCGCAGCCGCTTGCATCGCCGTACCGCGGGCATGAACGACGCGCAGGCCATCCGCAAACGACATTGCCCCCGCAAACACGAGTGCGGTGTATTCGCCGAGGCTCAGCCCCGCCGTGGCGACAACGTCCGCAACGAGGTTCGGCTCGGCGACTTTGAGTTGTTCGAGTGCCGCCAGGCTAGCGACGTAAATAGCAGGCTGGCTGATATTCGTGGCATTCAGCGCGTCTTGCGGCCCCTGCGTACACACCGAAAGCAAGTCGTAGCCAAGGATGGTCGAAGCCTCGTCGAAGATCGCCTTCGCAACAGGCGATGTGCCGCAAAGAGCGCCCGCCATGCCGACCGTTTGCGAACCTTGGCCAGGAAACAAAAACGCAGTGCGTGGCATGGGTGTGGCTCGACGTGAGGTGATTCAAACGGTGACGGCGGGCAGCGCTTCGAGTTCGGCGACGATCTTTTCGTTTAGGCCGATGCGGACATCTTGTGCGGCCACGCCGAGGCCGTTGGCGATGGCGCGTTCTTTCGACGAACCGTGGCAAATGATGCAGACGCCATCGACGCCGAGTAGCGGCGCGCCACCGAAGGCGCTGTAATGGTACTTCTGCACCATGCCCTGAATCGCCTTCGCTGCAAGCTCTTTCTCGACGGTGAGTGCGCCCAGGATTTCTTTGCCGACCATGCCCATCACGAATTCGAACAGGCCCTGCGAGAGTTTGATAATCACGTTGCCAACGAAGCCATCGGTGACGACGACATCGACTTTGCCTTGGTGGATATCGCGGCCTTCGATGTTGCCCGCAAAGCGATCCGCGAGCGAACTGTTGCGGAACAGCGTGTAGGTTTCCTGCACGAGATCGTGGCCTTTGCCTTCTTCTTCGCCGACGTTCATGAGGCCGATCGTGGGCCGGTCGATGCCAAGCATATGCTTGGCAAACGCCGACCCCATCGCACCGTATTCGAGCAGATGCCGCGGCTTCGGGAACACGTTCGCGCCGACGTCCATAATTACGCAACGGCCCTTCGCCGTCGGCATCACCGTGGCGATACCGGGACGATGGACGCTTTTCAGGAACTTCCGCGTGAACAACCCACCCGCCACGACGGCACCGGTGTTACCCGCGCTGACGAGGCCATCGACCGCTTTTGTGGCCAGAAGCTGCCAGCATTTGCCGATCGAGCTGTCGGGCTTCGCACGAAACGCCTCGGCCGGCTTTTCGTTCATGCCGATGCACTGCGAAGCGTGAACGATCTCGATACGGTCGGCAGGATAGCCGGGGGAAGTTGCGAGAAGGGGTTCGATTTGCGCGCGATCAC
>JAYSYI010000707.1:0-2668 GCA_043727665.1 Limnoglobus sp.
TCGCAGAAAACGCTTCAGATGATCTGGAAAGAAGGGGCCGACTGGAACGCAGTCAACCTCCTTCGTCGTCCGAATGCGGAAGAAACTGTTAAGCCGACATTTAGCGTCATCAAAGGGATTCAGCCGTTCGATCACAACTACTACACTTCTGAGTCGTTCTACAAGCACGACACCGAACGAGGTGTGCTGGAAAACGTCTACGGGCAACGCGTCATGCGCGTCTCCGAAGACTTTATGATCGCGATGCTCGGCGCACTCGAAGACGAAGTCGGTCAGGCAGGTGCGACTGAGATCATGTACAAGTGCGGGTACCGCTGGGGCCTCGAAGACATTCGATCGTTCTGCGGGCGTGCTCAGGCGGAGTTCCAGGTGCAACTCGAAAAAATGCGCGTCGGCTTCCTGCTCGAAGAGTGGTGGTGGCCGATGACGATCACTGGCTGGGGCACATGGCGTTACGATTTCCGCCAGAAGGAAAAAGGCCTGCTTTACGTCGAACTGTACGAAAGCGCCGTTGCCAAGAGTATCGGCGACATTGGTTCGGCGGTTTGCTACTTCTAAGCCGGAATGTTCGCCGCCGTGTTCAGTGTGCTCGCGAAGCGGAACCTCGCATCGGTCGAGATGCAGTGTTACTCGATGGGCGAAGATTACTGCAAATTCGTGATCTCCGATTACGAGAAGGTGGACGCGGCGGGTTTCTGGCGCAGCCAGGGTGCCACGTCGAAGGACATCATGAAAAAACTCTCTGTGATGTGATCGTACTGAAAGGGACATCATGAACAGTACTGTGCCGCGCCGTCGGCAACCGTGGGGAGCGGTGTTAAGCTCCGCACCGTGGGATGGTCGCCCCGTTATCGTCGAGCCATTGCGAATACCGGCTACGGTCGCATCGCCGGTTATCGGAATCGAGACGCCGTTACCAATGTCGCGCCGCCGCCAAGCCTTCGGGACCATGCTCGCCGCTGCGAACTGGAAGGGCATACCCAAAGTGACCGTTCCGGTGTCAATTGCCATTGCTTCGATCGAAACGTTACCGCCTCTGGAGAATATTGGATGAGTGCCGCGACTGCGAGTTACGTTCGAATCCTCGGTGGCTACTTCACGCGCCCGGATTACTTCACCGCCGACGTGGAAAAAGGCACGATCCGAACCCCCACTGGCGTGCGCACGTGCGCACTCACCGATGACTTCCTGATTGGCTTTCGGGCCGCATTACAGTTCGAATGCGGCAAGGCAAGCGAGAGGGTGTTCAAATCGTGTGGCCGTAAATGGGGAACGTCGTTCGTCGAACGCTTCGACCGGGAACTTGGCGAATACTACGGTGTGCCGGTTCGTGATCTGAGTGCGGGCATTGTCGAGAAATGTCTGAACGATGCGTTCCGCGCACACGGTTGGGGCAAACTCAGCGTCGATTACGCGGAATACGACAACGGCATCGTTCAAGTGACGATTGTCGATTCCGTGCTGCCTGCGATTTTCGGCAGTTCGGACAAACCAACCGATGCACTCATGAGCGGGTTCCTCGCGACGATTTTTTCGTTTTATGCGAACACGGAACTTGACTGCCAGCAGACCGAGTGCCCCTCGCGTGGTGCCGATGCGAGCCGGTTCGTGCTCGGCCTCGCGGCTCGCATTGCTGACGTTCCAAAATTAGTCAAAGACAATCTCTCGCATACTATCATCGTCCGCCGTCTGACGGCCACCCGCCCCGTCTAATCGTTTGGAGACCATCACGTGACGAACTGGATTACGAACCTCGCGCACAGCTCGAACGGCCGCCCGCTTTCGCAAGACGAAACCGAGTTGCTAGTCGATTACGTCGAAACGCTTCCGGATCGACTTACCGCAGCGAAAAAGCTGGAAGAATGCCAAAAATGGCTAGTGAAGCATCTTTCGGACTACATCGCGCCGCGTGCCGCCGAGTGGGGATTGCCGAAGGATCCGTTCGCGAACGACTTTGCATTGTGCCTAACAGCACTCGCGCACTCGATGGTATGCCGCGATAAAGAACTACTCATCGCGGAAGTGATTTTGCCTTTTTGCGAAACGGCCGATGCTTTGGAAGTTCCGCGAAATATCTTCGCCGATCTCTTCAATACCGCGTGGCACGCACTCTGCAAACGACTCGATCCACGTTCGTTGCAGTTGCTGGAACCGTCGTTCACCGACGTCGTTTTCGGCCTTCGTCTGACCGATGAATTGTCGGTGACCACCGTCGAATCGAACATTGCGACATCGAAAAATTTGCTAATACCCATGGAGGTTTAAGCCGTGCTGACACTCACTAATTTAGATGCCTTGCGCGACCGTTACCCGACACCCGCCGAACGCGAACGCTTGGTGGAATATGCCTCGTCGGTGCGCGAACGCCAAATTGCCATGAACGACATGGAACTGCTGGGTGATGCAGTCGTAGAAGATTGCATGTCGAGGATGAAGGAGATGTACCCGAACATTCCCCGCTACCACGCGAACGGCTTCGACCGTGGCTACCGCGATAACCGCTTGCTTCTGACTTACATCGCCAAGGCGATGTTCTTCAACGACGTGAAGTTCCTCGACGATCAGGTGCTGACGTGGGTTCGTACGCTGTTCAAGTCGTTCAACTTCACGCCGAAATTCATGCGGGACAACTTCACGTTAATCCGCGAATCGGTCCGAAAACGCGCGA
>JAYSYI010000708.1:0-2663 GCA_043727665.1 Limnoglobus sp.
AACATGCGAATCGTCGAACTGGACTCCGCGAAGCGGGAGTGAGTTTTCTGCACTTGAAACTCGGCTGATTTCGCGGACGATAGCAGTATCCCGCCACGCCATCTCGGAGGCGACTTGCGATGCTGCTCTTTCGCATATTCTGTACGTTCGCGATTGCACTCGTGGCCCGTGATGTGCGTGCGGAACGGCCCGTGTCGTTCGCGAATGAAGTGGCGGCGATACTCAGCCGTACGGGGTGCAATGCCGGCGCATGCCACGGGAACTTCAACGGCAAGGGTGGCTTCAAACTCAGTTTGCGCGGCGAAAGCGCGGCGTTCGACTACACTTCGCTCACCCGAGACATGCTCGCGCGCCGGATCGATTTGACGCACCCTGATGAAAGCCTGCTTATGAAGAAAGCGAGCGGGCAGGCTTTGCACGAAGGCGGTGTGCGCTTCGGGCGAAGCAGTGGCGAGTACACGATTCTGCGCAACTGGATCGCCGCGGGCGCGAACTTCGATGGCGACACGTCGCCAAAATTAACGAAGCTTGAAGTCTCGCCGCAGCATCGCGTGCTGGTGTCGCCGACGGATCGCGTCGCCCTTAATGTGATCGCGCATTTCGCCGATGGTACGAAGCGCGACGTGCGAATGCTGGCCGCGTACGAGACGACGAATCTCGGCGTGGTGAACGTGCAACCCAACGGCGAAGTCGTGAAACTCAAGAATGGCGAAGCCGTCGTGTTGGTGCGTTACCTTTCGCAACAAGTTCCCGTGCGGCTTGCGTTCATCGCCGATTCGGGTTCGCCGAATCTATCCATCCTCAGCACCGGCCAACGCCTCGATGCACTCGTTGCACAACAACTCCAAGAACTGCGATTGCAGCCATCGGAACTGTCGTCGGATGCGGCGTTCGTTCGCCGCGCGTACTTCGATGCGTGTGGCATACCTCCTTCGCCAGATGGCGTGCGGGCGTTCCTTGCCAATCGCGACCCGAACAAACGCGAAGCCCTCATCGATCACCTTCTGGGCAAGCAAGAGTTTGCCGAATTCTGGGCGATGAAGTGGTCGGACCTGTTGCGCAACGAAGAGAAATCGCTCGATCGCAAGGGCGTGCAAGTCTATTATCGCTGGATGAAAAGCCGATTCGAGGCGGATCGGCCGTTGAACGAATTCGCGAAAGAGATCCTGACGGCACGCGGTAGCACGTACGAAAACCCGCCGACGAACTTCTTCCGTGCTGTCCGCGACCCGCTCCAGCGTGCCGAGAGCGTGGCCCAGGTTTTCCTCGGCGTGCGCATCAGTTGCGCTCGCTGCCACAACCACCCGTTCGACGTCTGGACGCAAGACGAGTACTTCCGCTTCGCCGCATTCTTCCCGCGAATCAGTTACCGAATCTTGAAGAACGACCGCAGAGACGACCTCGACAAACACGAGTTCATCGGCGAGCAGATCGTGTTTGCGGACCGCAAAAGCGAGACGATCCACCCACGCACGGGTATGCCGGCCGCGCCGAAGTTCCTCGGTGCGGATACGCCAGACCTGATGGGCGATGCCGACCGCCTCGGTGCTTTGGCCGAGTGGATTGCGAAGCCGGACAACCCGTTTTTCGCGAAGGCGCAGGCGAACCGCATCTGGTTTCACCTGATGGGCCGTGGCCTCGTCGACCCAAACGACGACTTCAAGGTAACGAACCCCGCATCGAACCCCGAACTACTCGATTACCTCGCAGCCGAGTTCCGCGCGAGCGGGTTCCGTTTAAAGCCACTCGTGAAGCAGATCATGATGTCGGCGACGTATCAATTGTCGTCGCGAACGAACGACTCGAACGAGTTCGACGAATCGCACTTCTCCCACGCCCTCATTCAACCGCTCGAAGCCGAACCGCTGCTCGACGCAATGAGCCGCGTCTTCGATGTGGCCCCGGAGTTTCGCGGCTACCCGAGCGGCACGCGTGCCGGATCTCTGCCGGCAATGTTGCAAGGCGGCGGTGGCCGACGCGGTTTGGCAACGATGAGCGAGCGGTTCCTGAAAGTCTTCGGCAAACCCGAACGCCTACTCACCTGCGAATGCGAACGCAGCGACGAACCGGGTGTAATCCAAGTATTCCAGATGATAAATGGCGAGCAAGTGAACCGAATGTTACGAGCGGAAAACAACCGCATCGGCCAAGCCATGAAGAACGGCATACCCGATGCGGAACTCCTCGAAGAGCTATTTCTCGCCGCCATCAGTCGTTACCCGAACGACATCGAGAAAGCGAAACTGCTGGCAACCGTCTCGGTCGCAACCAACAAGCGAAGCGTTTGGGAAGACATCGCGTGGGGCCTCGTCAATTCGAAAGAGTTCCTGTTGCGTCGGTAATTCGCGGCAATTGACATTTCCCTGTTTAGCCGCGCCGCGTAGGTTTTGCGTAGCGAAGCGCGGGGCGTGAAGTTTCGCAAATTCGCGTTGCCATTCGATACGCCGTGCCCGCGCTTCGCTCCGAAGACTACGCGGCGCGGCTAAACGGGGGCCGGGAATAATCTTCCAACATGGGATTTGACTTCCGTTCGGGAATCGATCACAATTTCAGAATAGACAGAACAAACAGTCAAAGATGACGGATTCGATTCTGTCTACTAACTAGAGCGGTGGCAGGAGAGCTTGCGGATGCTTTCGCTCGGCCCGATGCCTGATACTGTT
>JAYSYI010000709.1:0-2657 GCA_043727665.1 Limnoglobus sp.
ACTCCGTGCGCCGCGAGGCACCATATCCAAGGAGAAAATACTCGGGACTGGATTCGGAATAGAATGAAGATAATAGATCATTTTCATTCACATTCACTAGATCTCTAGTTCCGATCAGTGTTGGATTGCCAACTGCTATTTGACTATTACCACACCATGAGTATTGATTGAAATACTCGGTATCTTGTACGGTCCGGATCAGTATTGTTGTATACGATTTGTCAACACCGGGAAACCGTATCTCTCTGAAAGGACATTCCTCATCGTCGTTGATCACACATTTGATTTTCGCTTCCTCAATTGGATCGCGAACATCGGTCGATGTGCGTCGCACGAGGTATCGTGGGTAAAGCCCGGATTGGCCGATTATCGGACTGAGGAGTGCCAGCGCCACACCGCGAAGGGTGCTCGTCTTTCCGGCCCCGTTGATGCCCATCAGTAGCGTGACGTTGTCGAGTGCGTCTTCGGGAAGTCCTTCTTTCCCAGGACTAACGAATGTGCCTTTTGCTTTCTCGAAGCAGCGAAAGTCGGTCATCGTCACGGATTCGACGTACATCGGAAGCGCATCCTACCACTATGGTCGCTTGGGGGGCACGATCACGGGTGTGGCGGCGAGTTCGGTGGCGGGTTTCTCGCGGACGTGTTCGCGGAACTCGAAGGGATCGGGCAATAGCAACTTCAAAAATGGGGCCGTGAGCGCGGGTGCGGTCAGCATCGTCTGGATGATTCGCTCGGTCGAAATTTCGGCGGTGGGGTCGTCGATGGCGGCGCGTTCGGCCACTTGTTGCGCGAGTCGCGGCACGTCCGATCCACTCGGTTCGGCGCGGACAGCACCGCGAGTTAACGGCGATTCGGGCATTCGAATGTGCGACAAATCGACGGTGGCCGCGTTGCCGAGGGTGCGTGGCACGCCTTCGTTGGGCGGCGTGGGCAGGTTCGGTTTTCGCACGAGCGGCGGCAGCGTGGCCACCGTCACCAACGGCTTCGTCAGCGGCACTTCGCCGCGATCCGCCGAGGATGTGCGCGATTGTGGCGCCGACACTTTCGGGATAACGGGCGACGCCGGCGCAGCTGGCACCGAGACGTTCGCGACTTGTTTGCCAGCAAGGTCCGCCGCAAACGCGAACGGTTTCGCCGCGGGAGCTTCAACCGGTTTCACGGGCGTTGCATCGGGGATCGCGACGACCAGCAGCGGTAGCGTGGCTTCTGCTTTCGCTGCTTCAGGGGTGGCGGGGGCTTGCGAGGAACAGCCGCTACCGATGGCCGCGGCGATCGATAATGTGCAGAGTGCGATTCGCATTATTTGCCCACCACTTCGAGGATGAGTTTCACGGCGGTGCCTTCTTTGGGTAGCGTATCTTTGTTCGTTTCCAGCTTCAAATACTTTTCTTCCTTCATCGTCAAACTCGATTGCAGCACGGTTTCGTCGGTCACGGGGAACACGGCAATCAGCGTTCCGGTGAGGTCCGCACCGTATTTTTTCTCGGGTTTATCCGGGGCTTCTTGCGACATCACCGATCCGGTGAAACGGAACTTGACGTTCTTGGGGAACGGCTTTTTCGTCTTCGGATCGACGAGGAATTTATCGACGCCGAGCTTTTTGGCGGGACCATCGCCGGCGGGAACTTCGATGAAAATCATCACATCGGGGCCTTCGGCTTGGGTGCCTTCACCGCGTGCAGGCTTGCCCGGTTTGATGCCGAGTTCTTCGAGCGCCTTGTGAACATCGCTCGGGGTGGCTTCGATCAGCAACACGGTTTCGTGGGCTTTCTTGCCCTTCGGATGCGCCCAACCGGCGATCAACTCGATCGGGTAAATCTCCGCCAGATGCGCGAGTTTGCGCGGCGCGATCGTCGCATCGACGGTGACGGCTTTCTTCTCTTTGTCGACCGTCACCATCGGCTTCTTCGGGTCCGCCGCCCACACGGGATTGGCACCTAAAATGAGAACGATCAGAAGCAAAATTCGACGCATCATGTGTCACTCCGAAGGATATCTCACTCTCAGAGTCGCAGGTACGCCACGCGAAGTCAATGATCGACTCGATTTCCGGCCAGCCCGCAGCGCAAGCGTGCAACCAGGGGTACCTGAAAAACGCGCAACTTCAAAACTTGCGCTGCGGCTGGCACGATCCCCGAGAAATCACCCCGAGATCATGATGTCGATCGCCGAGAAACTCGAGATCAAGTTGGACGCGCCCGCCGAACTGACCGGCACGCTCGCCGAGAAGAATCATCAACTGCTGACGGCCAACAAAGCCATGCTGGCGAAAGTCGTTGCCACGATGAAGAAGTAATTGCATCCAATGTGTCGGGACACTTTTCTCCCAGTGTCTCGAACGGCTCTTCTGCATTTCCCCGCTTCGCCGATTATTCGGAATCTCCGCAAGTTGCTGGCAGCCTTGCGTTTAGAATGGAATATCAGTCGTACGTCGAAATTTCACTCACAACTGGCGTTGCGTTTACGTTATAATTGGGGAAACACAGAAGGAGTCCACATCATGTTTGGGCACACACGTAATCTGTTGGCGGCGATTCTGGTTGCTTCGGCTACGGCGGAGACCGCGAGCGCACAGTATTATAACCCGTGGAATAATGGGTATAATTACGGCTACAACAATGGCTATAACAACAATTACGGGAACAATAACAACCCGT